>NZ_CAMJCX010000010.1 GCF_946404245.1 uncultured Methanobrevibacter sp. | reverse complement strand
TCTATCCAACAGAAGTGGAAGAGGTTCTGATAAAATATCCTGCAGTTAAGGAAATTGCCATATTCAGTATCAATGACTGTCACAGAGGAGAAATTCCTGTTGCAGCCGTTGTTTGGGAAAATGAATCTGATGATGAAGGATTAATAGATTATGCTCGTGAAAACTTATCCAGATACAAAGTTCCTAAAAAGATATTTGCGCTTGACGAGCTTCCAAGAGTAAACGGTTGGAAACTGCTTAGAAGAGAATTAAGACAAATGTTTAAGGAATAAAAAGTTCAACTTTGTAAAAAAAAATATTTAAAAAAAAAGATAGAGGATGCTATGCATCCTATTATGTTCCGCTGGCATCTATTGATTCTTTATATTGAACTATTCAAAAATCATGGTTCCAATGCCATTGGTGGTGAAGATTTCATAAAGTAGAGCATGTTCTACTCTTCCGTCAATGATATGGCATGATTTTACACCATTTTTAATTGCTTTTACACAGGTTTCTATTTTTGGAATCATACCTCCGGTGATAATTCCCTCTTCTATTAAACCTGGAACTTCTGAAATCCTGATTTTTTGAATTAAGGTTGACGGATCTGAAGGGTCTCTTAAAACACCTGGAACATCAGTTAAAATAATTAATTTTTCTGCATCCAATGCGCTTGCAATTTCGCCTGCTGCAGTATCAGCGTTTAAATTTAAACTGTTTCCATCCTTATCAATACCAATAGGGGAAATTACTGGAGTTACATCATAGTCCAGGAACATTTCCAACATTTCAGTGTTGATTTTTTCAACTTCACCAACAAGTCCCAAATCGACAATTTCTTCATCAATTTTACTGGCTGGCTTTTTATGAGCATAAATTAAACTTGAATCTTTACCTGATAAACTTATTGCATCACCATCATGCTTGATAATTTCTGAAACAATCCCAGTTGAGATTTTACCTGCAAGAACCATTTCAATAATCTCCATGGTTTCCTTATCAGTTACCCTTAAACCTTTGATAAATTTAGCCTCTTTACCGAGTTTTTCCATGGATCTTGAAATTTCGGGACCTCCGCCGTGAACGATAATAGGTTCCATTCCAACATATCTTAACAATACTATATCACGAGCGGTAGATGATTTTGCTTCATCATCAATCATTGCATGTCCACCATATTTAATCAGAATTTTCTTACAGTGAAATTCCTTAATAAATGGTAATGCTTCAACTAAAACATCAATATCTGTCATTTTATCACTACATTAAATATTTTGTTTCATCATTTATAACCTTTAAGTTAAATGTTTAATAATCTTTAAGTTTAAATGTTCAAAAAATCAACTCATTATTATGTCTGAGATGAATAACATTAAAGATTACCTTATAAGTTTAGGCGCAAGCAAAGTCGGTTTTGCAGATGTTAACGGTTTAGCCAGCGAATTTATTGATTTACCTAATGCCATAAGCATTGTTATGAAAATTCCAAAGGAAACCATACAGTTGGTTAAAGATGAAAACTATGAGGAGTATTGGGCGTCTTTTCACAAACAGATTGATAAGTTAACTGAAATCTCCCTCAAAGGGGAGGAATATATAAAAAATTTGGGATATGATGCATTCGGACTTACAATGACCCGAAATGAATGTGACATGAAAAAACTGTTAAGCATTTTACCTTACAAAACAATGGCTACCAAGTCTGGTCTCGGCTGGATTGGGCGCTCTGCATTATTCGTTACACCAGAATACGGATCAGCCGTGGCTTTAGGAGGTATCTTAACTGACATGCCTCTTGAATTTGGAACTCCAGTAACCGACTCAGAGTGTGATGACTGCACAAACTGCCAGGACGCATGCCCTGTTGATGCAATAAACCCTCAAAAATGGAATGACCGGCTGAATCGCTCAGACATAATCGATATTGAAGTTTGTGCCGAATACATTATCGACCAGTATAAATCAGGTCTTGGATGTACAAAATGCATGAGCGAGTGTAAGCTCACACAGGAATATCTAAAAAAAGAAGAATAGGAGTTGTGAAACTCCTATAATCCGCATTTGAATTTGAATCTGTACTCTTGGTTAACAATTTCCAATCCTTCAAATGATCCTTTTAAAATATCTGCAACTTTTTGTAAGTCTTCTGCAGTTATTGAATTACCGTTTGCAATTGGTGAGAAAAAGGTAATCTCATCATCAGTGATAAGGTAATTCAAAAGTTTAGTGTTTTCTTTTTGGTATTTTTCGACAATCGCTAAAATTTCTTCTTCAATAGCTTTATCTAAATTTGCCATAGTATCACCTTAATTAATTAGTTAAAGTACGAACTATATAAATCTTTGTGCTTTAATGTAGATGGCAGTAACATAAAAGTTACTTTATTAAAATAAAATCAATTTAATAAAAATAAAGATTAATAAAATAGAGTTAATTAATAAAAACTATCCAAATAATTAATCGTTATTTGCATTTCCGTAAAGATAAAGTCCTGCTGAAAAACTCCATATTATCAGAGTGTAAACAGAAAGCCTTTCAAAAACAGGCATGTAAACACTTTTTATATTAAAGAACATTATCCAGAAAACTATAAAACCCACTACTCCAAGGGCCAATGTCAATTTTTGAAAGCCCTTGAAATCAGCCATTGATCTTGAAATCAGAATAAGCAAAACATTTCCTCCAAGTATTGCTATCACTGCACCCAAAGTGTGATAACCTGATGTCAGCGGATTTCCCCCATGAATCAGACCAACAATAATAACGCCCAAACCAGTTATTAATGTCAATATGTAGAAAACAGTTTTGTTTTTAATTATATAATCTTTAAATTTGTAAAAATCACCGAATATCAATGTCAAACCGATTAATATGAAAGCAGAGTTCATTAACCAGAACAACGGTGAATTTGCATTTGGAATGCCTAGTTCAGAAATAGTATGAAAAATATAAGTATTAAAAAGAGAAGCATTGAAATAAGTTGCGGAAATAGCTTCAGCTATAATATAGTATAAACTTCCGATTATAAAGACAATTCCGGCAACTTTACGCTTCATAATTTAAATTCCAAATTTTTTATTGAAGTACTTTTCTTTTAAATCAAAGTTAAGCTCTTCAATATCTGCACCGCCAATAGCTTTTTGTAATACTTTAAAAGCTGTCTTTTTAGGCACAGTAGTATGTTTAATATGGGATTTGGCCCAGATTCTATCAAATCTTTTCTTTAAGCTGCCCATTTCCAGTTTTTCCAATACGTTTCTTAAATTGATTATATTGGCTTCATTGATAACATCATAAGTTGCATAGGTTTGAGGATCCATAACAATTGGATTCAATCCTAAGATGTAGCGTTGCAAGTCATAGTCTAGGAAGGAGTCATAATCTCCGTCATAAGCATAGACATGTGCTTTTGCAGATAATGCATCGATAAATACAAGGAATTGATTGGCAACCAATGCTCTTGACAGAATTTCATCACAGAAATTAAGTGCAGTTTCGATTTTACCTTCAGATGAACCTGCAACATATGTTTCGTAATCTTCAAATCTGAATGCGACAAGAGCAAACATGTATAAATCCATCCAATCATTTTCTTTTAAAAACTCTTGCGCTTTGTCTGTTAACTGTAACTCTCCGGTTGTGATTTCCTCAATTGCATCCAAACCGTCTGATACCTTTTGAGATAACACCGGTAAAACTCTTTCTACCAACTCATGTTTTTTACCGGATACTTTTAAACCATGATCTCTTAATATTTCTTTTAACTCAGCCACAGTATGTTTTTTGGAAATTACCTCAGCGGTTAATTCTTCTCTGACTTTAGAAACCGGACTGTCTCCTTCAAGATATCCTTCACTAACCAAATAGTTAATGCATTCTTCACCGGATTCAAAAGTTCCAAAATTTCCTTCGTTTAAAATTTCATCAAGTGCATAACCACTGTTTAAAAAATTTAAAACATTAAATACTTCTAATTTTTGTTCACTCACTTAAACACCCTTTATATTTCTTCAGCAATACTAAGAAATTGCCGAAAGTTATAACTAAACTTCCAATTAGGAAGGAGTATAAATTTGAAATGAATATTAAAATAATAGCTATTCCTACCACGAAAACTATTATCATTTTTAATATATCATTTTTATTTAATTTAATATTTTGCTTATAATATTCCCGATTTGCCATTATTGAAACATAGAACACAATCAGTGAAACAATCATCAGGCCACTGGCAAAGTAATGATTTACTTCACCTGAATGAATCAATTCGAATGCGACAGTGCCAAGATTAATGCTTATAATAATAAAATAATGGCTAAACATCAACCGTAATGCACGCTCAACCCTCATGTGCTCCATCAATCGGTGAATTTGAATAACATATGAACCGAACATTGCCAAAACGATGAAAAACACAAGAATTGGAATGAAACTGAAATTTGTCACATCAAAAAAGTGTGTTAAACCTACAATGGCCTCCCCGAATGTGATAATGGTTAAAAGTTCAAACCGCTCAACAAGATGGGGGAAATTGATAATGTTTTTGTTGAAGTTTCCCCTTATGAAAAACGGCAGGAATGCACCGGCCAGCACTGCAATAACATTCAAAGGCAAAACATAGTGATGCAGTCCGAATGATGAGCAGATAATTGCAACGAGATATATTGCGCAAACCGTTGAAATGATTGTAATCGAATTGCCGGCAGCACCCTTCAATGATTTCTCCCGGTACGCATGAACAGAATACATAACTGCAACAGTCAGAAGAATTATCAGCATTGATATATCGAATGTGAAATACATCGCATTCCAGTCAAGTGAAATGGTGTTTGCCATGTAAATTACGGCAATCATGTTTATGCAGACCAGCACATACTCATACCACTTCCACTGGCCGTAACGGTTAACATAATTAGTGAAATAAAGCCAGGCCTGCAGAATTACAAAACAAGTAATCAGATATGCTATGAAATTATATGGGGGAATTATTCCACCAATCGGTTCATTAATAAGGCCTGTCAGTTGAGATATTGCATAGACAAATATTAAATCATAAAACAATTCAATTAGTTCAACAGGCTTTTTTGTAATTTCCATATTACATTTTATAGAATTAAAATTATTTAACTATTAGGAAAAATTTTGTAAAAAAAATAAGATTAGGGATTGCACGCCTCATCAGCGGCACCCATCACAACACTAATCTCATCGGAAATGTTAATTTCAGAAATCTTTTTAGAAGATTCGTTTTTAGCATTATAATAAGCTTGAGCATAGTTCATTGTGACAAACATTACTTCCTTAAAATCAATAATGAATTCGTCCGCAGGCAACTTGTCTAAAATTTCTATCAATTCCACTGCGATATCGCTTGATTCCAAATGTGTACCAAATTCAGCACCAACATTAATCATCATAATTTACACCTACACTAATATTTAACATTCATAGGTTATATAAATTAAAGACATGAAGCAATGCCCAAAATGCCAAAGGAAACTAAAAAAAGTATTTCATGACACAACAGATGAAATGGCCATCGAATCACTGAATGGCGAGATAATACTTGGAAACTGTTGTGAAAGTGAATTCAATTACTATTGCGAATATTGTGATGAATTTTTCCAATTATAAGCCTAAAAGATCCTTGTCGGGATTTGCATTTTTATATAGATTGATTTTAGTATCGCTTTTCCAGGTTGCCTGCAGAAGCCCCGCATGGATTACTTTCAAATCATCATCTGAAAAGCCATCCAAATAATAGATTTTGCCCTTTTCACCCACATTCACCAGAAATCTAATCAAATGCCTGTAAACTATAATAGAATGAGGATTATACACCACGATATCATCGGCAATGTATTCTGCCAACATTTCCAATTCGAAAAAATCAGGTTTTATAACTTCCACATTGCAATTTGGAAATTTTTCGCTAATGATTGTTTCATAATCCACAATATCACCTACTAAGAATTATTTCATTAATTATATTAAAAATTATTCATGATGTAAAAATGAAATTGAATTAAAATTTTATATTAACAGGTAAAAACTGATTTTAAGCATTAAAAATGCCCTAATTTGAAACTTACTAATTTATAAAAGATTAAAATAAATATAACCTACACAAATTAAAAATTTGAGGTTATTATATGAATAAGAAAGATTTCAACACTAGATCAAATATCATTAAGGAAACATTCAATGACACAAGAAAGATAGTGGCCTACGCTACTGCTGAAGAATTGGGCATTGATGATGAAATCCACCATGAAGGCGATTTTTTCATTACTTCAAACGGAGAGATAATTGATTTAGAATTCCAAAGTGTGGATTTTACAGAATACGAACTTGTAAAATACATTGAACTTGCAGAACACCTATATGAAAAATATGGTAAAGAAGTTTCAATATATATTCTCTGCCCTAAAGAAATTAATGTTCTCGTTAAAGAGGAAGAGATATTATCCGAAGCGGAATTCACCATCAAGCTCGCATGCTCACAAGTTGACTCATGTGAAGTAATCCTGGAAGCCATAAAAAATAAAATTAGAAACAATGAAATTCTAGATGAAGACGACTGGCATAATCTTCGCCATCTTCAGGTAATGTGTGAAAAAAGCAAAAGGAATTATTATCGATTGGAATACCTAAAAATTATGAACAGATATTACTGATCATTTATTCCATATTAAAACGGTTTTGCCGAATTTTGAAATAGAATCTTTGTCAAATGCTTCTTTTAAGTCATTTAAAGAATTTATTTCACAGACATTTGAAATTAGCTTTTCCAAATATTCAAAGAGTTGAGGATTTTCAGTGAGGAGTTTCACCACTCCAACAAAATCTTCTCTTTCAGATCTGCTATTTCCCTGAACAGTCAATCCTTTTTCCAAAACCATTCTTGTATTGATTGGAATCGGATATTCACTTACACCAAATAGATTTATGGTTCCTTGAGGATTAATCAAATCTATAATCTGTTCAATAGCTGATTGTGAAGCACTTGAACCGACACATTCAAATCCGTGGTCAATTACCAGATCTTTTGGAACATCATGTATCCTGTATGTTTCATCGGCAAATGAAAATAAATTGAGATTTTCCTGATGTTTTCCGAAAACGATCACCTTGGATTCGGGACACATTTCCTTTAAAAGCAATGCTGTGATATATCCAAGATTTCCATCTCCCCAAACACCTAACCTATCTTTTGGAGTGATAGCCATTTCATTAAATCTGGAAATTCCCTGATATGCAACGGTAATCAATTCTATAAATGCAGAAACATTGTTATTGAAATCGTCCGGAAGCTTGACAACCCTGTCAGATTCCAGTTTAATCAAATCAGAAGTGAATCCGTCAAATCCGCTTCCCCTGAATTTTGACTTATATGAATAATTGGCTCTACATACATCATCCCCAAACGGAGTGTTCGGAATCATAACTACCTTGTCACCGGATTTCAAATTGTTTTCACTGTCAAAGACAACTTCACCGATTCCTTCATGAATCAATGCCATAGGCAATTTTTTATCCAAAATTTCAGCAGGTCTTGATCCCTGATAGTACCTTTGGTCAGCCTGACAAATTGACAGATGGGTTGGCCTTACAACAACGCCATCCAACTCAATTTCATCAATTGATTCCTCAAAGAATTTTGGAGACTTTAATCTGTAGACAATATTAATCATTTCTATCCTCAAGTATTGTATTTGCTAATTTTAAATCGTAAGGGTATGTGATTTTGATATTTGTCACTTCACCTTCTACAAGATATACATCTTCATCTTTAAGTGTGAAGATTTTACAGGCGTCTGTTAAGATATTGCTTTCCTCTTCAGTTAAACTGCTGATGAGATTGAAAAGTTTCTTTATATTGAAGCTCTGAGGAGTTTGGCCTTGGTAATAATAATCTCTCACAGGGATGCTTTCAATAGTCCTTGCATTTATACTTTCCACAATGGTATCAGTGGCCGGTACAACGGTATCACATGCACCATATCTTTTTGCAGCTTCAATATTATCTTCAATAATCCTATGGGTAACAAAGGGACGCACAGAATCGTGGGTGATGATTATTGAATCATCATCAATTCCAAAATGCTCATCGATATAATTAATACTGTTGATTAATGTATCATTTCTGGTTTCCCCACCCTCAATAACTACAATATTCTCATTTTCACCAATATATTCATTTATTAAGTGATTTGTGTGATTTATGAAGTTTTGAGGTGTTAAAACAATTATTTTATCAATTTTATTGTTGATTACAAACTTTTCTATAGTGTGAATAATTACAGGCTTGTTGCCCAAATCCAAAAATTGTTTGGGAGTGTCTGTTCCGCCCATTCTGGAACCGATTCCACCTGCCAAAATAGCTGCAAAAATCATTATTATACCTCATCAATAACAAAAATTTTAAAAATGTATTTTTTTATAATGTAACAATTTCAATAATAATAATCTTTAAAAAATAGTATTTAATAATTTTTAAAAAAAAATGTTTAAGAGTTATTCACTCTCAAACAGGAATTCATTATTCTTTCTGAAACATGATTAAATAATGGGATTTGCCTTCAGGAATATCTTCACCAATGTCCTCATTCAAATAAATCTTTTTAAGACCATGTTTTGCAAAGAACTCTTCCATTTCTTCAGGAGAACTTCTGACAGGTGTTGGAGGGCCTTTTGGAACATCCCATGCCTTATAATCCATAATGGCAATTTTACCATCCTGTTTTATAATCCTTGCAAATTCACTGATAGCTTCATCTATCTTTCTGGATGCCTTAAATCCGTGGAAAACATTAACCATCAAAATTACGTCCACTGATTCATCATCAACCCCAGGAATTCCTTCTGTGATGTCAGCTTCGATGTTAATAAGATTTTCAACATTGTTTTCTTTTTTATATGTTTCCATATCCTCAATGGATGCATCATAAATATCTACAGCATAAACTGTGCCCTCAGGAAGATATTCCTCTACCACCTTGATGGCATTGTGACCGTCTCCGCAGCCTGCATCCATGAAAACTTCATTACCTTTAAGATCCAATTCGCTCAATATTTCATCAGAATCTAAAAACATTGCACTTGAAAATCCGTGTGCTCTGTGACCATTCATAAAATTCACCTAATAATAGTCTATCAAAAATAGTATATAATTATTGTCAAAATGATATTAGGTTAATATCGGTTAAAAAATAGTTAAAAATAATAAAAAAAGTTATAAGAGGATTATTTTTTCCAAGTTTGTTTAACTCCTCTTCCTCTTTTACTACCAGGTTTAGTATAACTTCTTTTTTGTCTGGTTCTTCTGTTAGTTCCTTTAACTTTTGCCATATTTTCCCCTCCTTAAAATTAATCATTACAAAATTAGAATTATTGTATAACAAAAAAATATTTGTTTTCAAGATATTTAAAGGTTTTCTTTAAGTGGTGTATTCTGCATTAATTTTCACATAATCGTAAGTTAAATCACAACCCCATGCAGTTGCTTCACCATCACCTAAATCCATATCAATATTGACAATTACATTTTTTGATTGCATGATTTTTTCAGCCCTTTCAAGATATGGTGTGTCTTCAAATGCCAATATTTCACCGTTTTTGACAAGATTCACTTCATCCACCTCATCAGCAATTGCAATAGTTACAATATCCGGATTTAAATCACAACCTGAATATCCGATTGCAGATACAATTCTTCCCCAGTTCGGATCTCCACCAAATACTGCTGATTTAAAAAGGCTTGATGAAATTATGGATTTTGCTGCAAGTCTTGCATCATTTAAATCTTTTGCACCGCATACATTAGCTTCAATGAATTTTGTAGCTCCCTCACCATCACGAGCCATTTTTTTAGCCAGATCAATGCAAAGATAATTTAAAGCTTCCTGGAAATTAGCATCGATTTTACCATCCTTAACGACTTCGACACCTGATGCTCCGTTTGCCATTAACAAACATGTGTCATTTGTACTTTCATCACCATCAACAACAATCATGTTGAAACTGATATCGGCAGCCTGTTTTAATGCAGCATTAATCTCTTTTGAAGGCATGACTGCGTCAGTTACAATAAATGACAGCATTGTACCCATATTCGGTGCAATCATACCGCTGCCTTTTGTAATACCTGCAATTTTTACTGTTTCTCCTGTTGTTAATGTTACCTCCACTGCACATTCCTTTGGAAAAGTATCAGTGGTCATTATGGCTTTTGCAGCTGCAAGAGAATCTTCGGGTTTATCTCCAAGTTTAGATAGAGATTCATAAGCCACTTTGGAAATAATGTCAATTGGCATTTCACGACCAATAACACCAGTTGAAGAGATTGCAATTTCTTCTTTAGGTATTTTTAAATCCTTTGAAACCAATTCCACTAATGTTTCACAGTCCTTAAATCCTTGATCGCCTGTAAAACAATTAGCATTACCACTATTTACAAAAACAGCGGAAACCTTCCCATTCTTAAGTACATTTTTAGTATATTTAACAGGAGCTGCAGTAACCTTATTGGAGGTAAATACGCCAGAAGCGTTACTGTTTGGGCAAAGTATGATACTTACTCCAAATTTACCTTCACGAGCCCCAGATACTTTAAGATTTTCAATGACTGAAAATCCACCATCAAGAGTTCTAATATTATTCATAAAAATCACAAAAAATCAATTAATGTCCCAAACCGTCATCATAGTAATATGGATTTTTCTCAGCACCCAATATCTCTGATGTCTGGTTTTCATTATAATCAACTGCATCTGACTCGTCAAAGACGACTTCTTTAGTTTCGTTTAGATGAGTTGTCATCTCAACTGTAACATTTTCAATGTGAGTTTCATTTTCTTCGCTATTTCCATTATCAAAACTCAACATGACTCCGATTCCAGCACCGATAATAAATGCAACCAATACAAGAATCATTAACAGTACAGTTTTTCGACTACGTTTTTTAGGCTTTCTATTCCTATCCCAATTATCATTTCTGCTGCGATAAGAGTTTCTATTACGAGGCCCTTTATTATTTCTTTTAATGATATTGGTAGGTCTGCGATGCTGTTTGGTATCACGACCATTACCTCTTCTCAACACTCTCTTGTCGTCTTTTTTTCTTCCCATATTATTTTTCTCTTTCAATTCATCATGCAATAAATGCATATGCTAAAGCCAAAATTATTCCAACGAATCCGAATACGCCCAGTCCTAAAATAGACATGACATAAACAAATATGAATACAAATGCAAAAACTCCAATCAATTTGGCCTTTTCATTTTCAACCAAATTAATCAGGGTTCTTGTGAATTCTGATGGAATGTTATAAGCATATAATCCATTAGCTAATTCGAAAACAACCAATGAAAGCGGAGATGTTGATTCCAAACTATCAACCAACTGTGCCCTCTCACCAGCTTCACGTCTGCTTCTGCCGACACCTGCTCTTATTTTCGCACCGTTGTCCAGTGCAAACCATGCAGCATCAAGACCTGCACGAATAGCCAAATCTTTAGATGGGAATCTTGCTATAAAATCATCCCCACCTTCCCTATAACCTTCCAATTCACCGTCACATTCAGTTTCGATGAAATTTTTGATTCCGGTCATAAGGTCAACAAGCTGATTCCTACCGTTTTTATCAATGAATTTGGTGGAATCGATTAAATCAATGAATAAATAATTTTCTAAATTAACAGGACGAGATTCCTGAAGTAAAAATGGAGAATCAAACACTAATGCATATTCCCCTCCAAGTTTTGTAAATGCAATGCCTGGGAAACTTCCAACATTTTGAGTATAATGAATTGCCCTTTCAATTGAAGCGGCACCTGTCATACCAACTGCAGAGATGACTTCAATACCTTCTGAAAGGCCAATACCAATCAGTTCAATAGCTACACGTATCGCATCATTTTTGCTCAACATCCTTGCAACAAGTTCTGTAGCTGTTTTTTCGACAATCTCTCCTTTTTCATTTTGAATAATTTTAACAAACACGTTAATTAAATTAGAAGGCTGCTTAAGTTCAATGTAAAAATAACGGTCACTACCCATAACAATATTACTTACCAAAGCATATTCTTCAACCCTATTTTCTGCAGGAGTCAATTCATAAAAATCATAATCTTTAGGAATGTTTTCAGCACCCACATCCCTAATAAGATTTTCTAAAATTGAATCTGAAGTGATTTCTGCCTTTTCCAACTCAAACAATATTGTCTGAGTATAATTGAATAGTTCAACATACTCAGTTTCAAGAGTATTGGTTGGAAAAAATTTAGTTCCCACAGCAATAGGATTAAGCTTAGTAGTTAACCTAATGAAGGACTTAGTTAAAAAACTAGTCATCGAACGCATCTCCCTTCTCAAGAACTATCTCAAAATCGCCCGGTTTTTCTAAAAGCATGTCCGGCTTAACGGAAACGAATGGGAACTTCCATGATCCAAGTCTGCCCGCTATGGTACTTGCAATATTTCTTGAGTTTCTCTTAATAAATACCTCATCATATGCGCTGACACGAACCAAAATGTTATACGGTGCGTTTTCAGTAACTTCATCTGCAAGCAATATGTTCAATTCAAAATTACCTGGTTTTGTGAATAAATCATTACGGACTGCAATTAAAGGTTTTTTCTCAAGACCTAACCTATCTGCAATAGTTACTGAAATATTACCTGCATTTTTTACGGCTAATTTATAATCTTTAGGATGAACCAATACAAAAATAACATAAGGAGCTGCAATTTCCACATCGTCAACCATTTCTACAATCTTGTTAAACATAGGTATTTTTGAGAATATGTTTTCAAGCTTTGATTCGGCATTATTCTCATTATCAATGCGTATGATAGCTTGTTTAGCAATGTTTAATGGAGAAATTTCCAATCCTTCCTTACCGGTATAAATCTCCCATTTTTTAAAGTTCAATTCTTTGATGACTTCCTCACAGATATGTTGAAGGATATTCTTGTCCTTTTTAGGTTTGTTTGGTTTTCCAAATGTTAATCTACCATTTTCGATTACAAATGGAATTCTAAATGAAGAAATATTTCTAAATTCAGCAGCGTAATCTCTGAATTTATCATTAGATAATATTTTAGCTTTTTCACTGGTAGCTATATCTAAAATAAAATGATCAGCGTCGTTTCCTGCTGGAACTTCTTCAACATTTTCGCTTTCCAACAATTTCAAATACTTTTGCTTATCATCAATATCATGACGAAGTGATGCATCTGCAATAATGACAAATTCATCTTCGCTTTCCTCTAATGCTTTAACAGCAGCAATAATATTAGCCATTTGAGGTTGGCCATTTTCATTTTTCACATAATAAGCTACATTAGAAGCATCAACGACAACTTTCATAATATCACCTAACTATATAATAAAATTTAATGCAGTATAGTATATTAATTTTTTTAATATTTAAATTTAATTTATAAGGAATTTCTTGAATACTTTCCAAATAACATTTTTTCTCCGCCGACAGTGTTCAAAAATATCTCAATTTCACTGTCAGTGATGTTATAAACATTATAGGAATTTTTATTTTTTCCTCTTAACTTACAGGAACACAGTGATCCCGCATTGACAACAAGAGTGTTGTTAATTTTCCAAATGTTTGGAACATGCTTATGCCCGGATAACACCAAATCAACTTCATGAGTTGTCAGAGTTTTCAAGATGTCACCTGCATCAGATAAAACGTTACGCTCCCTTCCGGTTTGAGGAATGGAAATTACATGATGGTGCAGCGCAACGATTGCGAAATTCTCCTGAATTACACATTCATCCAACTGGTGTTCCAGCCACATATGTTGAGGAGTTCCAATATGACCTCTGCTTTCATCAGGAGAACTGCTGTCAAGACCGATGACTGTAAACTCATCTCCTAAAGTCAGTTTCCAGCTTCTCTCACCGATTAATTCTTCAAATGTCTGATAACCTAAATTACGTGAGTCATGATTTCCAGGAATTGCAAATAACGGCGCTTCAAACAGTGACAAGTATCGGGTTGCCTGTTCGAACTCTTTATAATAACCATTATTGGTAAGATCTCCTGTAAGTATGATCATGTCCGGCTGCAGGTGATTTATCTCAGCCACAGCCTGCATAAACACTTCTTCGTCAAAATCTGCTCTGCTTATGTGCAAATCGGATATGTGTGCAATAACTGTCATTTTATCTATTGATTTAACTTCATAATAGCTTCAGCTAAATCTCCTTTACATTCTTCAAGTGCTGCTCTAGCTTCATCTTCTGAAACGTTAGCACTGTTAGCTACCATTTCAACATCTTCATCAGGGATTTCAACTTCATATTCAAGTTCTACTTCACGTGCTTTACCTTCAATTTGGTAGGTTTCCTGACCCATCACATTCATTAAACTTACGCTAGGTTCATCAATAATCAATTCTTTTTCATCGAAACGGATAATGACTTCACGGACACCTTCTAACTCTTCCATTTTCATGCCCATCTTTTTCATTTGCCTTTCCATCTGTTTCATTTGTTTCTTATTCATACCAGGTATCATAATTAATCCTCTATAAAATAACTATTTATAAATATATTTTTAATTGTTATTAAAAATTTGGTTGATTTTAAAAAAAAATAAAATATGGATTAATTTGTAAATCCATAACCCTCAGTTTCAAATACTTTTGCAACATCCTTAAGCACTTCAGGAATATTGATTTGCTGAGGACATTCTTCGATACAGGATTCACATTCTGAACAGTCTGAAGCGATACCAACATCAGGAAGCTTTGAATAATTCAGATATGCATTTCCAAACTGTGTCCAATCATCCCTGCCAAGCATCCTGTCCTTATTGTACAAGTCAAAAATCTTTGCAATGTCGATTTCTTCAGGACATGCATCAACGCAGTATCTACATTTGGTACAGTCCACTGTGATGTTGCTGTTGATAATCTCTGAAACGTCCTCGAGGATTTTCAATTCATCATCGTTCAATGGATCTGCATTCTTAAATTCTTGAATATTGCTTTCGAGCTGTTCCAGGTTGCTTGCACCGGTATAAACTACACAAACTCCATCCAAGTTTGCCACAAATCTCATAGCCCATGAAACTACAGACCTGTCAGGATTATAATCCTTCATGAGTTTTTCAGCTTCTTCAGGAACATCTGCAAGAAAACCTCCTTTATAAGGTTCCATAATCATTACAGGAACATTATATTTTCTTGCAACTTCCAGACATTTACGGGATTCGATTCCTTCATCTTCCCAGTCAAGATAATTGATTTGCAGTAGCACAAACTCCAGTTCGGGATGTTCAAATAAAAGTTCCTCTAAAAATTCCGCATTGCCGTGAGTGGACAATCCGATATGCTTTATGAACCCGTCTTCTTTTTTCTTTTGAATGAATGAGTATAAGTCAACATTCTTCCAGGCAGTTTCAGTAAATCCGCTTACGTTATGCAGCAAATAATAATCAAAGTAATCCGCGCCACAGTTTTCAAGTTGCTGCGCGAATAGGGGCTCAAGCTGTGATTCTTCAGTGATTACAAACAATGGCAATTTGGTTGAAATCTTATAGGAATCCCTAGGATACCTTTCAACAACTGCCTTTCTGAAAGCAGCTTCGCCAACTCCTTCATGATATACGAAAGCTGTGTCAAAGACGTTGAATCCACTTTCCATATATTTATCAACCATTTTCTTTACCTGGTCAATGTCAATGCTTGTCTGGTCATTTTCATCCACCAGAGGAAGTCTCATTAACCCCATACCCAATTTTACCATATTTCTCTCCTCAATTAATTTTAAAATATCCAATCCTAAGCCATTAGATTGAACAACAAGTTTATATTTACTATTAATTCTATAAGATATATATTTTTTCCACACCTCATGAACTTGAAAACATAATATTATCCGTTGAAGAATTTTAAAAATTATATATAGTAATTAAATGAAAAATACCCCCATGAACAAAAAAAGATGCAATTGGGCTACAGACGTCGAAGAAATTTATGTAAAATACCATGACGAGGAATGGGGAGTTCCAACACATGATGAAAGGGAACTGTTCGAATTTTTAGTGTTGGAATCCTTTCAGGCAGGCCTTTCATGGATTACAATCTTAAAAAAGCGTGAAAACTTCAAAGATGCATTTGATAATTTTGACATTGAAAAAGTAGCCGGTTACGATGATGCTAAAGTCAATGAGTTAAGGGAAAATGCTGGAATTATCCGACACAAGGGAAAAATTGCAGCTGCAATTAACAATGCACAGATATTTATCGAAATTCAAAAGGAATTTGGAAGCTTTGACGAGTATATCTGGGGATTTACTGACGGTGAGATTATTAAAGCGGAATACCTGACCGAATCGGATTTGTCCAAACAAATTTCAAAAGATTTAAAAAAGCGCGGAATGAAATTTGTAGGTCCTACCATAATTTATTCATATCTTGAGGCTATCGGAATCATTGACAACCATCAGGAAGACTGCTTCAGATACTAAAAATACAGTTACCTAAAAGATGACATTTTTAAAAATAGTTTTTGTGAAAAATTAAAAGTTGTAAAAAACAGTTAATTATCTTCCAATAAAATGATATTTTTTGGATTTACTTTTAGATATTTAGGAATCTCAAACTCATGCTGATGGATCTGTTTATCCCGTTTCCACCACAATCCGTTAGCCAGAGAAATTTCCCATTCAAATGGCTTTTCGATTTTTGTTGAATTTGATGTGTCAAAAGAATTTAAATCATTTTCACTAGCTGGAGAAAAATCGTGTGCCCTTATTCCAATGTGAGTAATATTAGGTGAAATTTTTTGAGAAACTTCAAATGTGACTCCCCAATCCAGTGCTTTGACATGATAATCATCAATAATTTCTATTTTGGAAATGTTTTTACAACCTGTAAGCCTTGCAACCTGAACTTTTTTCGGATTTTCGAAAATGTTATGGGTTTCTCCTTTTGCAATAATCCTGCCCTTATCCAAGATTATAAGTTCATCACAGAACTGGAACACCTCGTCACGGTCATGAGTAACTAAAATAGAAAGCCCGTCAAATTCATTCAGTATATTTGAAAGCTGAATACGAAGCTGTTCTTTTAGGAAAGTATCCATAGCGCTGAACGGCTCGTCAAGCAATATGACATCAGGACTATAAGCCAAAATACGTGCTAAAGCCACTCTTTGCTGTTGACCCCCAGACAATTGCCTAGGATATCTTTTCTCAAGACCATCTAAATGAAAACGTTTAATCATGTCTGAAACAATCTTTTTATCATCGTCTTTAGATAATCCTGCGGCAACATTTTCTTCAACTGTCATATTGGGAAACAATGCATAATTTTGAAATAAGTAACCCACATTTCTTTTTTGAGGCTTTAAATTAATTTTTCTTTCAGAATCAAAATAAACAGTTTCATTATCGGTTGTTAAACTTACAATTCCCTTATCCGGATCAACTATTCCTGCAACAGATTTAAGAGTGATACTTTTTCCACAACCTGAAGGACCTAAAATACCCAAACATCCTTTTTTTAATTCAAAATCAACATTCAAATCAAATTCTTTAAGTTTCTTTTGGATATTCACATTTAATTTAGCCATGATTTATCCCTCTAATTTGTGACTCATTTCCATTGCTTTTCTTTACGTATAGTTACATAATCCATGATAAAAATTGCAAAAAATGCTATGACAACAATGAATATTACATAATCAAAAGCGCTTCCCATGTTTCCTGCAGCCACTTCAGAATAAACTGCCATAGGCAATGTTCTTGTCTGTCCGGCAATATTTCCGGCAAGCATTGCTGTAGCACCGAATTCCCCTAATCCACGAGCATAAGCAAGAATTCCACCGCCAATGATTCCAGGCAACGCATTTGCAAATAAAATTTTCCTGAAAATTTTCCACTCGGACATTCCAAGTGTACGGCCAGCATCCAACAAGTTTGAATCGACTTGCTCAAATGCGCTTCTTGCAGAGCGATACATTAAAGGAAATGACATGACTACCGCAGCAATAACGGTTGCAGACCATGAAAAAGCTATTTTTACAGAAAAGAAGTCTATAAAAAATTGACCGATAGGTCCTCTAACACCAAAAATATACAATAAAAAGAACCCTACAACTGTAGGAGGCAATACGATTGGAAGTGTGAAAATTCCATCCAATACTATTTTTATTGCATCATTTTTCATCTTTACAATTCCCCATGCAACAAACAAACCAACAAAAAAAGTTATAAAAATTGATAAACTTGCTGTCTTCATTGAAATGAAAATAGGGGACCAATCCATCATATTTTTAACTCCATTACATTACTATATTATTGATATGAACAATATTATATTAAAATTTATTTAAAAAATTTAAAAAAAAGAATTCATGAATAGAAAAATCTATTCATGGATAGTGAAACCGTATTCTACAAATACGTCTTTAGCTTCTTTAGTTTGTAAGAAGTCCATAAATGCTTTTGTAGCATTGTCATCAGTTGAATTTTTAAGAGCAGCTACAGGATAAATAACCGGAGTTTTTAAAGCATCATCTGGAGCTTCACAGATAACTTTTACATCATCAGGCATGGATTTAGCATCGGTAGCGTATACAATACCGCATTCAGCAGATCCTTGTGCTACTTGGTTTAATACTGCAGTTACGTCAGTACCTAAGGATAATTTGGATTCCACATCATTCCAGATGCCTGTGTTGTTTAATACTTCCTGAGCATATTGACCTGCAGGTACAGATTCCGGATCACCGATAGCGATGTTACCACTGATGTTTTTCAAATCATCAAATGATGAGATATTTGCATTGGAATCAGCAGGAACAATTAAAACAACTTTGTTTTCCAAGAATTGAAGATTTGTACTGTTGTCAACTAAACCTTCTTCAGCTAATTTGTTCATTTGTTTGTTAGCAGCAGACATAAATACATCAGCTTCTAAACCATTTTCTATTTGAGTTTGCAAATCACCACTTGAAGCGTAAGTAGGAGTAACTTTTACGCCAGGGTATTTTTCCTGAAACATTGGAATTAATTTTTCATCGAAAGCGTTTTTTAAACTAGCTGCAGCAGCTAAGTTTACTTCTTGACCTGTTAAATTAGCATTAGTAGTGTTACCTGAGTCACCGCCTAAAAAGTCAAACCAACCTGCAGAAACGGTACCCGCACTAACAATAACTATTGCTGCTAAAATTGCAATAAGCATTAATTTTTTCATTGACTTCATAATTATTCTCCCTTTAATTATTTTAAATGGATATTACTATCAGACATCAAATTAATAATATTAGATTATTCAAAAATGCATTGAAAATCCTAAATCTTCATTCAATTGTCATGATTAGTAATTATAAATTTAATAATATTGATATATAAATATTTTCATATCGATGTAAATAGATTCATATCGATGATACTGTTTAAAAAATAATGAAATATATTTATTTAGGTAAAACTAAATATTAACTGAGGTATTATTATGTCAAACATTGAAAAAGTAAACGAAATTTTAACAAAAGCTGAAGAGTTCTACCTGGCAACTGTAGACGGCGACAAACCAAAAGTAAGACCATTAGGATTCCACCTATTGGATGGCGACAAAATCTACTTTGGCGTTGGAACCTATAAAGATGTTTACAAACAAATGGAAGCAAACCCAAATGTTGAAATTGCTGCATGGGACGGTGAACACTTCTTAAGGTATTATGGTGTTGCAGACTTAACTAAAAATGAAGAAATAGCTGAAAAAGCATTTGCACTCATGCCGGAAATTGCCGAAGCATACAAAGCAAACGGATGGGAAATGGGAATCTTTTTCCTTGACAAAGCCACAGCTGAAATCAGAAACATGATGGAAGTTGAAGAAACATACGAATTTGAGTATTAATAATACTCAAACCCGTTTTATTTAAACATGCTTAATATCAGTATAATCTGATATTTCAGAATTGATTGTGCATAAATCATTGATATTTAAACTATGTACATCATCATGGCCAGTGATTCTTGCAAAGGTTTTCAGTTCTTCAGTTGAAACCCTCAAGAAATTTTCAACTCTCTTTGAAGCAATTTCTACTTTTAGTCTTTGCCTTAGCTCATCATCCTGTGTTGCAACACCTACAGGACAGTCCCCAGTATCGCAAATTTTATACTGCTGACAAGCTGCGGCAATCATAGCCGCCGTGCCGATAGCTATTGCATTTGCACCCATTGCCAACGCTTTTACAAAATCAGAAGACACTCTCAAACCGCCGGTTATTGTTAAAGAAATATCGCTTTCATGTTCATCCAAGAATTTGCGGGCACGTGAAAGTGCATAAATGGTTGGAACAGATGTAGCATCCCTAATTAATTTAGGGCTTGCGCCGGTTGATCCTCCACGACCATCAATTGTTATGAAATCTGGTTCTGCATATAACACATGCTCCAAATCATCCTCAATTCTTCCGGCGGCAAACTTCAAACCGATTGGTCTTCCTTGAGACCTTTTTCTTAAATCATCCACCAGTTCCCTTAAGTCATCTTTAGTTTCAATTCCAGGAATTGTTGCTGGAGAGTGAATATCTTGACCTAAAGGTTTTCCTCTGATTTCTGCAATCTCAGAAGTGACCTTTTCACCCTGAAGCTGACCTCCAAGACCAGGTTTGGTTGCCTGACCAATCTTGATTTCAATTGCATCGGCATTTTTTAAATTTTTTTCAGTGACAGAATACTGATTTGGAACATATTCAAAAATGTATTTATATGCATTTTTCATCTCTTCTGGAAGTATTCCACCTTCCCCACTGCATTGAGCGGTTTTAATAGCAGCACTCCCTTTTGAAAGTGCAATTTTAGTCTCTCTTGAAAGAGCTCCAAAAGACATGTGAGTGATGTAGATTGGGCTTTCAATGATTAATGGTTTTCTGGCATATTTACCAATAATTGTCTGTGTGTTTACCTCAACATCACTTTCCAACGGTTGTGGGTTCAATTGATTTCCTAAAATTAGTATGTCATCCCAATTAGGCATAGGAAAATCAGTATACATTGCAGATACTAATGATTTGCCTGTAATCGCCATTTGGTGAATTGCATCCATTTGTCGTATATCCTTATCGCTTTTTGCAAATTTCTTGTCATAAGAAAGATTAGAATCCTCTTGTGTTAGATTTTCACTAGACTGTGAATTTTCAGCTTTTACGAATTTAGATATTGGTTGGCCGCAAATAGGACATTTATCTAAATTCTTTAAAAGTGTTCCGGTGGCTTCTTCATTGTGGATATGCCCACAAATTGTACATTTGTAAATCATGGTAACCAACTCACTTAATTACTAAGTGAATATTGTACCATATATAGTTATCTATTCGCAGATTTCGTTAATTATTGCCAGTGCATTAAGGGACCTTGGAAAACCTATATAAGGTAACATAATTGTTACTGCTGAGACAAGTTTTTCTTTGGTGTTTCTAACAGCCAAATTGCCTTGAGTATGACCTCTTAACTGATTTTCACAACCTCCTAAAGTTGCAATGAATGTGAATGTGATTAGTTCCCTTTGTTGATCGTTTAAACCTTCACGGGTGTAAAAGTCACCAAAGCAATATCCTTCAAGAAATGTATTGAAATGCTTTTGGCCTTCAGGAGCATTGTCATTCATAGCCTGAATCATTTCAGCACCGAAATACCTGTCTTGAATTTCGCGTCCTTTTTGACGCCTGTTTTCAGAAGTTGTATTTGATCTGTTTTCCAGAGGCAAATCAATTCCTTTTTTGTCAAACACCTTTATGACAACACCAAAGAAGTTATGCGCACGGCCAAAACCAATATAAGGCACTGACTGGTAAAGCAATTCCTTAACTTCTTCAGGTGCGATGTACTTATTAATTGCAGAAAGCAGAATCTTTTTAAATGCTTTTGGAGATTGACAAGCCATTAATGAAGCCAATGTTACCAAAACGGAGTCCTTTTCATCCAATGTGGAATATTCAAATACTTCACCATATGCAAAGTTTTTAAAAATTTCATGAAATTCAGGGTCATTTTTTTGGATTCTTTCGAAATTATCAAATAAATCATTCATAATATCACTTTAGTTTTTTAAATATATAATTTCTATTCCGGTCTTAATTTGCCATAAAAATATGATGCAGTTGCACCTCCATCTGCCAGTATGTCACTGCCAGTGATGAATGCACCCTTATCAGACATCAATAATTCTGCTACATTTGCAACCTCATCAGCCGTGCCGGGTCTTCCTGAAGGACAGTTTGCAAACATATTTTTGTAGAAGTCACCTCTAGGACCATTGAATTCATCAATAGCCAGTGGTGTTACAATGATTCCTGGAGATATTGAGTTGATTCTTGCTCCCTTTTCTCCCCATCTGCATGCCTCATACATTACCCTTTTCACATTGCATCGTTTTGCAAGCTGATAAGCATGCAGTGTGTCGTCAATGTTTTCCTGCTGCAATACCTCCAGTTCAAGCAATTCCTCTGTTGGAGTGGTTGCAAGCTGCTCGTCAATAACTGCCCCCAACTGCTTCATCCTGTGGCCTGATTGGGAAGATATGGTTACGCCAACACCGCCTTCCTTTATGACTTTTCCAACTTCCTCAAGAAGAACTGCAGTTCCATACAGATCCACTTTCAAGATGACTTCAATCGGAGCCTGAGATGGTGAAACTCCAGCGGCGTTAATGAAGTAAGCTATTTGTCCAAATTTCTGTGCAAAATTTATTAAATCTTTAATTGACTCCCTTGAGGATATATCACATTCTTTAATTTCAACATCAAAACCTGCTTCTGTCATTATTTTAGAGATAGATTCAGCATTTTGAATGTTCTTATCACCAATTACTATTTTCTTGCCATGACCAATCCGCCTAGCAATAGCCATGCCTATTTGGCCAGCACCAGTTAAAAGTACAACATCATTCATGAGCATCACTTTAATATTAGTTTTAAAAATTAAAATATAAAAATGTTGTCATATGCAACAATAACTGGTCAATGACATTACAAAAATAGACTTCAAAAAAACTAAAATCAGTGAAAATAATAAATTTATAAAAAAAAATAAAAAAATAAGTTAATTTAAACTTATTGTGACAATTTATATGCATCATAAGCTGCATAAATAGCAAATATTAAGCAGAGAATACTTGTTAAGAAAGCAGTGAAAAATGCAACGATTGCTAAAATAACTGCTATTACAAAGAATATTACTCCTTTTTTAATATCCCCAGCATAAGCTTGACCTAAACCTGGAATAATAAAAGACAATATTGCAGCAAGAATTGGGTTTGCCATAATTTTACCTCCCTTCAATTTATAATTATAACTATTGACATAGAAAATAATCCATTTATATTTTTTCCTTTTGTCCAATATATAATTTTTGATAGGATTTTTGTTTTAAACATTGTTTAGATACAACATTGGCAAAATAATTAACAAAAAAGAGAAAATATAACATATTTCATTTAAAGAAAAATCAAGTTTCGTATATTTTGTATCCAAATATACGTTTTATTTATATATAAAATTTTGTAAAAAAATAAAAAAAAGTGGGAGAAGTTAATCTCCTTTATTCCAGTTTACAATACCGTAACCGATACATAAAAGTGTGGATAAGATAATTCCGAGATAAACTCCCCAAATCCATGGGTCTTCAATTCCTAAAATCATCATTTTGCATCACTTCCTTTTGTATCAATTTGTGAAAACGCCTTTTCGATAACCTCATCCGCAGGAGGTTTGGTAAGTAAACTTACTACTATTGTAAATATTGCGGATATAGGCACTGCAATCAACATTACGTCAATAAACGGCCAAGGTGCTGCAGGCAATATTGTTTCTACTCCTAAAAGGAATTTACAGATTCCAAGACCGACTGCAGTTTTCTTGAATACGAACATTAACCAGAACAGACTTACAAATGTTCCAGACACTATTCCTGCAATAGCTCCAAGTCTTGTGATTCCTTTCCAGTATAATGCTCCCAGGAACACAGGCAGGAATGCTGCTGCGCAGATTTCAAAGAATAGGCTTGTACCTAATGCTACTACACTTCCAGGAAGTGAGAATGCCATTACCAATGCAAGGATAATAGCTATAAGAATACCCACTCTTGAAATGCTTACCTGATCTAATTTTTGTTTGGATTTTTCTCTTATTGTTCCGTAGATATCCACACCGAATGCAGTTCCCTGAGTGTGCAATTGTGAAGATATTGTAGACATTGCCGCTGCAATCAGGGACAACAGGAAGATATATACGAACCATTCAGGAAGAGCCATTGTAATGAATGTCGGAATTACCTTATCGATGTTTCCTCCGACAACATCAACTGCAATTTTTCCCAATTTGTCATAGAAATATACATTTGAAAGGGATCCTACGATATATGCGGTTGTTGGCATGATTGCAATGAAAATACCTCCAATTAAAACAGACCTGTTCAGCTCCTTATCTGATTTAACTGTCATGAATCTTACAATCAATGAAGGCTGTGCAAGTACTCCAATACCGACACCAATCAATGTGGATGATACAAGTGACCACCAGAACGGTGTTCCAAACTCTGGGAAGGCCGTCCAGCCCGTACCTCCTGTTGCAAGAGCATCTGCAGGATACAGATTAACCATATTTGTCAGCGCAGTGTTTGCGTTGCTGACTCCTCCGAGCAGCCAATATATGAATACAAGCAGGAACACCATCGCTATAACCATAATGGTTCCCTGGAGTGCATCAGTATACATTACACCACGGATTCCACCAAACAATACATAAAATGTAATAATTATTGATAAAATTAACAGTGCTATACTAAAGTCTATTAATAAGGATGATTCTAAAAATCTTGCAGCTCCAATCAATACTACAGCTGCATAGAGAGGCATTGCACAGAAAATAATCAGTCCTGAGAAATAATGGATAAATTTTGAGTCAAAACGCTTTCCCAAAAATTCAGGAAATGTCAATGAATCCAATGCATGCCCCATTCTACGGGTTCTTTTTCCTAAAAATACAAATGCGATAAATACACCAATGATAATGTTTAAGAATGCTAACCATAAAACACTCATACCATATTCACTAGCAACTCCTCCAAAACCAACAATAGCCGCTGTCGAAATAAAGGTAGCCCCATAACTCATTGCCATAATGAATGGGTGTGTATCTTTACCAGCAATCATAAAGTCTTCAGAGGAATTAGTTTTTTTGTATGCATAATAACCTACAAAAACAAGTGCAAATATGTAGATTATAAATACAATTGCTAATATCATGACGTCCATAAATAATTACCTCTAAAAAAAAATATTAAATTGACTAATATTTCCATTATTTATTATAACGGCGAGCATATTTAAACATTACTATTATATACATTGATGTACACTTTTGTACATTAAATTATTATAAATCCGACACCATGAATCACACCGTTGTTAACCCCGCACTCATCATAATCCTTAAGCAGTGAAATCGCTTCCTCAACTGGAATTTCAGCCTCTTCATTCAAACGAATCTCAACGCCCAATTTTTCACTGAATTCCTTAAACACGACAAATTTGAGCATCTGGCGAAACTCCTCGTCAAAGTCATCGCCCAGACAACTGATGATATTCAAACAGTCATCAAAATTACCGACATAGAGCTTCAAAAGAAATGCCGAAACCATGCGGACACTGCCGCTTTCAATAACTTCCAAAAGGTTATTTGCGCAGGAATCAATCATGGCCTTATCATCCAGGTCAATGGCAATCAGTGACTTTTCATTTATTGCCTCCTCAAATGCCGCATCAATTTCAAGGGCAGCGTTGCAATATTTCAATGCACTATCCAAATCGCCCAGAACCCTGTAAAATTTGGAGATTGCCAGAACCATTCTTTTATTGTCTGAATTTATGAGTTTTTCAAATGTCTTCAATGTTTTAAAGGCGTTTTCAGTTTCGCCCAATGCAATTTGGCACCTGATTTTTTCATAAAGAAGAAACTCATCTTCAGGATCTTCGGCAAGCAGGGATTCTATTAAAAACAATGCCTTGTCATACCTCTCCAGTTCCATCAGGCAGGTTATCTTGAACATCAAAACGTACATGTAATCCTCATCATCTTCCCTGACCTCATCAAAATATTTCAGCGCCTCTTCATAATTTTCATCATTAAACTCATTTCTACCTTTTGTAATTTTAAAATTCACATTATCACCAAGTAAAAATATAAATAAAGGATTATAAATAGTTTATTGAAAAAATAAAATAAGTATTGATGTCAATTTGTAAAAAAACAAGCAGAAAACATTATTGCTTATGAAGTATAGAAAATTAAGCAAAATTGGATATAAAAATTAAACAGTACAACAAAGTTTTATAAGAAATAAACATCATAACTTAACCTGTTAAAATAAAATTTAAAATAGGGATATAATGTTTTGGAATGAAAAAGCAGAATGTATGGAAAAGGAAGAAAAGGAAAAACTACAACTTGAAAGACTACAGGAAACCGTGAAACTCGCATATGAAAATGTTGAGTTTTACAAAAAACGATTCGATGAAATCGGATTGAAACCGGAAGACATCAAAACACTAAAAGACATTGAAAAAATTCCATTTACCACAAAAAGCGATTTAAGAGAAGCTTATCCCTTAGGATTGCTTGCAGTTCCTCGTGAAGAAATTGTGGAAGTTCACGCATCATCCGGAACTACCGGAAAACCAACCGTAACTGCATATACCCAAAACGATTTGGACATTTGGGGAGAATGTATTGCACGTGGATTGAAAATGGCCGGTGCTGAAAAAGACTACATCATCCAAAATGCCTACGGATACGGATTGTTTACAGGAGGATTCGGTATCCACCATGGCGGAAACAGCATGGGTGCAATCACAATCCCAATTTCAGCAGGAAATACCCAAAGGCAGCTGGACACAATGGTTGATTTCCAAAGTGACATCTTAACATGTACCCCTTCCTATGCAATGTATCTTGGAGAGTCCAGAGAAAAGGCAGGAATCCCTCTTGAAGACATTAACCTAAAAGCAGGAATTCACGGGGCTGAAATGTGGACCGATGAAATGAGAAAAAGAATTGAAGTATCCCTTGGAATCAAAACCCACAATATCTACGGTTTAACAGAAGTCATGGGTCCGGGCGTTGCTCAGGAATGCGACTTCCAAAACGGAATGCACATACAAGATGATCATTTCTATCCTGAAATCATCAACTCCGAAACCGGAGAAACTTTAGGATACGGAGAAAAAGGAGAACTTGTTTTAACCTCCCTTACCAAAACAGGAATGCCTATTTTAAGATTCAGAACAAAAGACTTGACTTCACTCATCGCTGACAAATGTGAATGCGGAAGAACAACCGTGAGAATGACAAGAATCACAGGCAGAAGCGATGACATGTTAAAAATCAAAGGTGTTATGGTATTCCCATCACAAATTGAAAAGGCATTGCTCAAAGTTAGCGGAATCAGCCCTAACTACATGATTCACGTAACAAGACCTGACATTTTGGATGAGGTTGAAGTTAAGGTTGAAGCTACAAAAGAATTGTTCTCAGATGAAATGAAGGAAATGGAAAGAGTTGAAAAACAAATTCAGGCATCAATCAGATCAGAGACCGGTTTAAGAGTTGATGTAAGTATTGTTGAACCTGAAACCCTTCCAAGAAGCGAAGGTAAAGCTGTTCGCGTAATTGATGAAAGGAATTTTGACTAGGTGATAAAATGGCAGTAAAACAAATTTCAATTTTCGTAGAAAACAAAGAAGGAAGAATTAAAAAAGCTATTGACACATTAGCAAAAGAAAACATTAACATTCGTGCTCTTTCAATAGCAGATACAACAAAATACGGAATTTTAAGATTAATTGTTTCAGACAATGAAAAGGCAATAGAAGCTCTTGAAAAAGACGGTTTTATTGTAAAGGAAAATGAAGTTATCATCCTGGCAGTTCCTGACGAACCTAACGGATTGAACTCAACTTTAGAAGTTTTCGATGAAAAAGGCATTAACTTAGAATACCTTTACGCTTTCGTAAGCAGCAAAACCGATGAAGCAATTGTTGTAATGAGATTGGAAAACATGGAAAAAGCTATTGAAGCTTTAGACGAAAGCAATGTTAAAATCTTAGATGAAGACGACATTAAAAATTTATAGAAAAGATTTAATTCTTTTCTAATCCCTTTTTTAAAAATGAATACTATTGAAATCACTCTTAGAGATATAATAAAATATACTTTCGGCGATTATAAGAACGTGCTTATGATTGCAACCCTAATGCTTGCCATCTCATTTTTTGTAAATGTTTCAGAAATCCGTTCAGACATTATATCACCAATATCTGTAATCATAGTATACATACTGATTTTTATTGAAGTTGGATATGGTGCGGAAATTATTAAAACAAGTTATGATGGGCAGAACACAACACCAAAGTTAATCCCTACGAAAGAGTTACTTAAAGAAGGAGTTAAGAGGACTGTAATTTATGTGTTCTACGGTTTGATTTGTATACTCTTATACAGACTGGAACAGTATTTTCCATTTTACAGCATAGAATCTTCTGTTTGTGACATTTTAATAATTGTTGTTACTATTTTAATGTGCCTAGGCATAATCAATAGATTTTTACATAACGGCAAGTTCAGCAAAGCTTTCAACTTGAAAGAAATGGTAATGTTATATAAAAAGTTCAAAATTAAAGAATTGGTTTACGTAATAATCAGCATGCTTATCGGACAGGCATTTGTAGTTTCATGTTTAGTGGATATCAATCCAGGATTTACAATTATAGATGCGGTACTAATGGTATTGACTTTCTTTTTAGCCCCACTTTCATTAATTTCAACAAAACGATTGATAGGATTGACATTTAAAAGATATGTCTAAAAAAAGTGAAGAACTATAAAAATTTAAAAAAATAAGAAATAAAAAAAGAGTAAAAAGAAAATAGCTATAAATCTTTTAACATGTTAGCTATATCTTCTTTAGAATAACCTAGACGTACAAAAAGACTTTTTAAAGGATCAGTTTCTGGAACTACTCCCAATTCCCTCCAACTTTTAAAATCATTTTTCAAAATACCATTGATTAAAAGTTGAATAGTAATTAAATCATCACTTTTAACAGCAATGAATGCATCTTCATCTTCAAAAACATTATCCGGATCAATCAATGTTAAATTACCTGCTATATCTTTTTTTACGATTGCATTGTCGATTTTGTAAGCCATAATAACCACTACTTTTTTATCTACTATAAAATATATTTAAAATACTATTTATAAGTTAACCTTTGATAGATTTATATCCGCTTTCAATAGCTTTTAGGTTCATGTCATGGAATTTAGGTTTCAGATTATTCTTCATGGCATCGATGACTGATTCTTTTGATAATGGGAAATTGTCATCAGCGGTCACCGCACCTAAAAGAACCATGTTCAAAGCCAAAACACTTCCCGCTTCAATAGCCAGTTCAGTACCGTTGATTGGAAGAACATGTTTGAAGTTCTCTTTCAATACTTTGGTAATGCTGTCCACGCTAGGATAAGGCTTGTCGGTTGAAGACGGAATAATCGGATGAGTGTTATAAACTATTTTTGTCTCGGAGTTTACTTTATCCAAACCCCTGATTGTTTCAATAGGCTCAAATGCAAGCAACATGTCAGCCCCTCTGTTCGGAATGATTGATGAATTGTATCCTCCGATTTTAAGTTCGGTTGATACAGATCCTCCCCTTTGAGACATTCCATGAATTTCACTCATTACCACTTCCAGGCCCTGATTCATCGCAGCCTCACCGATGATTGTGGAGGTTTTGATGATTCCCTGACCTCCTACACCACAAATATAAATACTATAATGATTATCCATTTTCTCACCTACCTGCCTCTAGTGCACCATACTTACATACCTGAATACAGACGTTACATCCGTCACATTGCGCCTTATCAATGGTAATTTTTCCATTGATTTTTGAAATTGCAGGACAAGCAAGTTCACTTACACATTTATCACAATTATTACAATTCTTTTCAACTAAGTTAACCGGAGGTTTTTTGGTTAAACCTTTAATTAATGTACATGGAGCTTTTGAAACGATTACTGCAGTGTCATCCCTTTGGAATGCTTCAACATAAGTCTTTACGACCTGTTCCAAATTAAACGGATTGATTACACGCACATAATCGCAGCCGCATGCAACAGCCAGTTTACGGATTGACACTTCAGGAGCCTCATCCCCCATACCATCGATTGGAATACCTGGGTTTGGCTGACCGCCAGTCATTGCAGTTATTCTGTTGTCCAAAACAGTCAGGACAAAGTTATGCTTGTTGTGGACTGCATTTATAAGCGGAGAAATACCGCTGTGGAAAAATGTGGAATCTCCAATGAAACTTGCTACCTTCTGATCGGTTGATACTGAAAATCCGCAACCGTCCCCTACGCTTGAACCCATTGACAACAGGTAATCTGCAGCATTGTACGGCGGGTTGATACCTAAAGTGTAGCATCCAATATCTGAAGCGAACACTACATCAGAGGTCTTTAAGCCCAGCTCTTCGATAGCCTTGTTTATTCCGTAATACATTGCCCTGTGAGGGCATCCTGCACACAATACAGGAGCTCTTGACGGAATGTCTTCGGACAATTTCTCAAGACTTTGTGAGAATTTCATTTCCTCGTCATTAGCAAAGCCCAATACCTTATTCAAACCGTCTGCAACAACATCTGAGTTGAATTCATGGTAAAGAGGGAAAGTTCCATCCAGTTTTCCATGAACAGTGACATTCAAGTTTTTAGCTCCAATGGTGGCCAAGGTTTCCCTTTCCATAATCGGGTCAACTTCCTCTACAATGAACACTTCATCCAAATCGCTTAGGAATTCCGCAACCTTTTCCTGCGGGAAAGGATATGAAAATCCTAATTTTAAAATGTCCACATCCAAATCATTGAATTTTACAACATCATGAGCGTAATTGTAAGCACTGCTTGAAGCAATCAAACCGTATTTCTTATCTCCTGCAAAGTCAATTTCCCTGTTGAATTCACTTTTGTTGGTTGCTTCTTCAAGCTTATGAATCTTATCCCATAGCCTTACATGCATATCTCCTGCAAATGCCGGAACAGGAACATATTTTGAAGGGTCCTTTTTGAAGTGGCCTCTCTTCCAGTGGTTTTCATTGTTTGAAGAGTTGTCTTTAACGTCTCCGAATTCAACAACCCCTCTCATGTGGGATACACGGGTTGTTGTTCTGACAATTACAGGTAAATTAATTTGTTCGGACAGGTCGAATGCATATTTTACCATGTCCTTTACTTCCTGACAGTTTGAAGGTTCCAAAATAGGTACATTGGCAAGTCTAGCATAGTTACGAGTGTCCTGTTCGTTTTGAGATGAAAACAATGAAGGGTCATCGGCTGATAAGATAACCATTCCCCCATTGACACCGGAATATGCAGTGGTCATAAATGAATCTGCCGCCACATTCATACCAACATGCTTCATGAATGTAAATGACCTGAGACCTGAAGCGGCAGCAGTTGCTGCAACCTCCATAGCTACCTTTTCATTAGTAGAAAATTCAAAATAAATATTGGCATCTTTAGCCAATACTGACAATACATTTCCAATTTCTGAAGAAGGAGTTCCGGGATATGTAGCTGCAATAGAAACACCTGCTTCTATAACACCTCTTACAGCAGCTTCATTACCTAGTAAAAATTGTTTATCACCAGACACTCCTGTGACTAATTCTTTTAAATTCATTATATTTCCTCAAAATAATCATTAATATAATTTATATTACTACTTCAAAGTATAAATATTATTTTGAAAATGAAAAAAGGCCTGCAGAAAAAATCAGATTTGACCGCAAAACAACACTTTAAAAATTGTTCAAGACAATATGTTATAGTCGCTACTTATTATTGTTTAAATTATGAAAAAATGTCAAAACTACATTAAATTGCCCTTAAAATTTGACCGTAAAATTTTACATTAATAGAAACACTTTTATTTAATTTTTAACTAAAACTATAAATGTATATATAATATATTAGAAAAGTTTACCTTTCACGGATAATTTAATCATAAAAAGTTATTATGAATTACAATCTGTGAATCAATTTGAACTTTTAATTCTATCTTAATACTAAAAATCAATTGAAAAGTGAGAATAATGGGAAGTAAAGACATAGGAAATATCGTTGAAATAATGAAAAACGATTTCAAATCAGCATTTTCAAATCCTATTGTAACCCTTGTTTTGATTGGAATAATTATTCTTCCATCCCTTTATGCTCTTTTAAACATACAGGCATGTTGGGATCCTTATGGAAACACAGGAAATGTGGAATTTGCAATAGCCAATCTGGACAATGGTTCTACTTTTGAAGGAACACCTTTAAATATTGGAAATGAACTGGTTAAAGATTTAAAGAAGAATGACAAATTCAAATGGACATTTGTCACAGAAGATGAACTTCGGAAGGGAGTGCATAGCGGAAAGTATTATGCGGGTATAGTAATACCCAAAAACCTGAGTGAGAACATTATTTCGATTACGGGTGATGATCCGCAACAGGCAAAACTGGAATATGTTGTAAATGTTAAATCCAATCCGGTAGCTACCAAATTAACAGATACAGGAGCTAACACCGTTTATACAACACTTAATGCAAAAATTGTTCAGATTATTAACCTTGCAGCATATGGAAAACTTGGAGAATTGCAGGAAGGTCTTGCAGCAGGTGCAAGTCAGTTAGCCGGCGGAGGAACCCAGCTTCAAGCGGGTGCGGCACAGGTCTCATCCGGTGCGGGCCAAGTTTCATCAGGCGTCGGACAGGTTCAGGACGGTGCCAGCCAGGTTAAAAGCGGTGCCAGCCAAGTACAGCAGGGAGTGGGTGACGTTAAAAGCGGTGCCAGCCAAGTACAACAAGGTTCAAGTGCAGTACAGCAAGGTGCAAGCCAGGTACAACAAGGTTCCGAAGAGTTAGACTCAGCAGTGGACCCATCATTAATTCCGGACGGCCCTGTAAAAGATTATGTTGAAGGCACATCAGAACTTGCAAAAGGAAGCGGTAAAGTAGCTGACGGAGCAAGTCAGGTTGCAGGAGGAGCCAGTGACCTAGCAGACGGATCAGTACAATTAGCAGAAGGTTCAGGTAAGGTCGCAGGAGGAGCCAGTGACCTAGCAGACGGATCAGTACAATTAGCAGAAGGTTCATTAAGCCTTGCAGCAGGTGCAGAGTTACTTGGAAATGCAGCTGCACAGGCATTATTCACCGCTGCAGGTTCACTTGGAGCGACAGCAGACCAGCTTTCAGCAATTACAGGTATCAACGAAACAATACTTGGAGATTACTTCTTCTCACCAGTTAAGTTAGATAGAAATGAAGTATTTTCAGTACCGGACTACGGATCCAATGTGGCGCCGTTTTACATTGTATTGTCCATGTGGGTTGGTGCTTTAATCACCTGTGTAATGATGGAACCTAAATCAAGTATAGGAACCAAATATTCCCCATTTGAAATGTATTCCGGTAAACTGTTAATCTATGTGGTTATGAGCATATTGCAGGCTTGCGTAACCTTGATTGGAGCTTATCTTTTAGGGGTTCACGTGGATAACTATCCATTGTTTATATTTTCAGCAATACTCGTATCGGTAGTGTTCATGGTTCTGATATATTCAGTGATTTCGGCAATAGGAACTGTTGGAAAAGGAGCCATAGTAGTTCTTTTGGTTCTTCAAATCTCAGCGACAGGAGGAATCTACCCAATCGAAATCATGCATAAGTTCTTCCAGGTATTATATCCTTATATGCCTATGACCTATGCAATCAAACTGATACGGGAAGCACAATTAGGTGTTGTTTGGTCAAATTACTGGCCGGCATTAATTATTCTGTTAGCTATTGGAATAGTCACCGTCATTGTTGCAGTTGCAATTAAGGAAAAAGCAGATAAACCGTCAAAATACTTTGAGGAAAAATTGGAGGAAAGTGGATTATTTTAGAAGTTAATTATTAACTTCTAATTATTTTTAAAAGAAAAAGGGAGCAAATAACATGAAAAAAAAGTTATTTATTATCTTATTAGTTGCTTGCATATTATTTAGCGCTTCAAGCGTTTTTGCCGCTGACAATGATACTTCCATATCCAGCGATGAAAGTGGCTTGAACAATTTAGAAGCAATTAGTAACGATGAGAATAAACCTTTAGAAGATGTCGGAGATTTAATTGGCGATGAGGATAACGGAACATTCACCGCATTGCAATTAAAGATCAATCTTGCTAAAGAGGGAAGTGAAATAAACTTAACAAAAGATTACAAGTATAACGATGAATTTAAACTTACCACTGGAATTTTCATCAACAAAGACATAACAATCAACGGTAATGGCCATGTCATTGACGCAATGGGCAAATCAAGAATTTTCAACATCAACTATGGGAACGGATTATCACTTCACAAGGTTACATTGAAAGACATCACATTCAAAAACGGTAACGCCAAAATCTATGGTGGTGCAATATTGAACTTTGCAGATTTAACAATTGATAACTGTTATTTCACAAACAATAATGCAGGCACTGCCGGTGGAGCCGTAAATTCATTAGGAGCATTAACCTTAAAAAATTCAAAATTCAATAAGAATTCTGCTGGAGGGGACGCCGGAGCGGTTTTCTCACTGACACTTAAAAAAAGTCCGGAGTTCTATTACACCTATTTTGAAGGTAAAAATGCAACTGAAGATATGAATCTTCTTTTCACCATTGGAATGCAAGCACTGCTTGAACATGGAAAAGACACAATAACCAACTGCGTATTTACCAACAATATAGCTAACGGCCGTGGTGGAGGAGCAGTTTATGCATTCTCACATATAAACATCAATTCATGTACATTCAATTCAAATAAGGCTGGCGAAAAAGGAGGGGCAGTATTTGGATGTAAAGACCTCTTTATTAAAAATTCCAAATTTAGTAAAAATCAGGTCTCAATGTACGGTGGAGCAGTATACTTCAAATGCCATGAGCAATCAGGACACTATGAAAACGGTACATGGGTTTCCAGTGTCAAATACTTCACAAATTCCATTGAAGGATCAACTTTTGCAAACAATGTTGCAGGTGAAAGAGGAGGAGCAATCTACGGATTCAGAACTTCCAGTTCAGACACTGTCCACTGTGCAAAAGCAGTAAAATGTACTTTTAGTGATAATAAAGCTCCAAAAGGCAAAGATATCTATGGTGGAACAGTCAAAAACTGTGTTTACAAAAATACAAAAATTACCATAAAAGCAGTAACTGTTAAAAAATCAGCTAAAAAACTAACAATACAGGCAACACTCAAAAAAGGTTCCTCACCACTTAAAGGCAAAGTGGTTTACTTCAAATTTAATGGAAAAACTTACAAAGCAAAAACCAACTCCAAAGGTATTGCAAAAATTACCATTAAACAAAGCATATTGAAAAAACTTAAAGTGGGTAAAACCGTAAAATATTTAGCTAAATACGGCAGTTTGACTGCTAAAAAAACTGCAAAAGTTAAAAAGTAGATGCGAAAGCATTTACTATTTTATTTTATTACATCCCTTATTTATAGAACACTAATTTTTAAAAAAAAGAAAATGCTGATTAAACTAATTTAATATACCAAAATGTACTGTTAGACTAGGTGATTGAATATGGATAAAAAAACCAAACAACGTTTGGGCGAAATTAGAGCCGCCTTAAAAAAATACGGCTTTGATAAAGTTTTAGGGCAAACCGCAAAAAGTAAAATACGTTCAACAGACGATGATGAATCAAGCAGTCCCTTACTAGATGATGAAATACCTGTAAAGCTAAGACTGATGCTTCAGGAATTAGGAACCACATTCATTAAATTAGGTCAACTGTTAAGTACAAGACCGGATGTTGTCGGTGAAAGAATAGCAAATGAATTGGCCAACTTACAGGATGATAATCCAGCAATAAGCTATGAACAGGTCAAAGCAATTGTTGAAAGAGAACTTCACGGCAATATCGATGAACTGTTCGAAGACTTTTCCAAAGAACACCTTGCAACTGCATCAATCGGCCAAGTACATGAAGCCAAACTGATAACCGGTGAACGAGTTGCAGTTAAAATCCAAAAAGAAGGCATTACAGATAAAATTGACCTTGATTTAAGGATATTGAAATTTATAGCTGCTCGCGCAGACAGATTGAATGATCGTATTAGAAAAATAAACCTGCCTGGAATAATGGAGGAGTTTGACCGTTCCATTCACAAGGAAATTGACTACAATAATGAATTCATGAACATGCAACGCATTGAAATGAACTTTGTTGACAACCCGAATGTCCATATTCCCGCTACATATGACAGATATTGCTCATCAAAAGTTTTAACAATGGAATTCATAGACGGTACAAAGTTAAATGATGTCTATGCAAGTACCGGAGATGAATTTGACAAGAAACTCTTAGCAAAAACTGTCCTCGATTCATATCTTCAGCAACTGTTCATTGACGGATTCTTCCATGGGGACCCTCATCCAGGTAACATCATGATTTTAGAGGACAATGTATTGTGCTATCTTGATTTGGGTATGATGGGATTCTTTGATGAAAAATTCAAACGTGACCTTTCAGAAGTAATGCTTCTGTTTGTAGACCAGGACGTTGACGGATTGATAAATCAATTAATGTATATGGATATCCTTGATTATGACATTGATACAACCACTTTAAGAAGAGACTTGAATGACATGTTTGGAAGGTACTTCGGTGTACAGCTCAATCGTTTTGATGGAGTCTTAGAAGCACTGCTTAACCTTATGCAAGAGTATGGAGTCATTCTTCCAAATGAGGTTGTTACAATGGCAAGAGGCCTTTCAATGATTGAAGCTACTGCAAAAAACCTTGATCCTGAAATTGATGTTTTCGCATCACTAAAACCTGTTGCAGGCCAAATTGCAAAGCAAAGACTCAGTCCAAAAAGATATATCAGCAGCAAAAAAAGCAGCGCAATCCTTTACGGACACATGCTTCAGGCGTTGCCAAAACTTCTTACAAAAACAATCCACAAGATTGAAAATGAAGAGCTGCAATTCCGATTTGAAGTCGACATTACCGACAAGGTTTCAATTATTGCATTAATCTCAGCACTCATAGTTGGCTCTTCAGTTGTTTCCTTCGGACCGAGAGTATTCGACATGCCAGTAATCTCATTAATCGGTTATATAATAGCCATTATCCTAAGTATTATCGGCATTAGAAAATTTGTTTTAAAATAGAACTAAAATAACGGGGAATTAATTTCCTCAACACTTATTTTTTTAAGAACTCCATTTAATTATTTTCCAACCCTATTTTTATCAAACAATTAAAAAGTAATACATTTTCAACAACAATAGTAAGTATAATATATTTGTTAAGATACAAATATTATATTATAATGTTTTATAAGCTTTTGATATTTTTGGAGGGAAATGATGATTAAAGTATATGTTTCAAGATTTAACCCTGAAACTGATACGGAACCGCATATGGAGTGTTATGAAATAGAACAAACTCCTCACATGAAGGTTCTTGATGCACTGCAGGCCATAAACGACAAGTATGATGCAGACATCAGTTTTAGAAGCTCCTGTAGAGCGGGACAATGCGGATCTTGTGGAATTTTATTTAAGGGAAATGGTGCTCTGGCCTGTCAGAAAGAAATAAAGGACGGAGCAATTATAGAGCCGCTTAGATTCCCAGTTATTAAAGATTTAATAGTTGACAAATCCAGCATTGAAGCCAAAGTTAAAGATTTGGAATTATCCCTTCAATGTGACCACACATGCAGTGATGAGCTTGACACAAGCATTACGAAAGAAGATACAAAAGACACCAAAAAGGTTAGAAGCTGTATCGAATGTTATTCATGCTACTCAACATGTCCTGTTGTAAATATTGCAACCGAAGAGTTTGGCGGACCATACCTAATGAGGTATATGCGCAAATTTGAAACTGACCCTAGAGACAACTACGACAGGCTTAAAGAGGCTCTTGATGAAGGACTGTACAAATGTACCAGCTGCGGAAAATGTCTCTCAGTATGTCCTAAAAACATCAATACATTTGGAGATGCAATAGAGAAAATGAGAGCAATTGCAGTTGCCAACGGTTCAGGACCACTGCCTGAGCATGTTGCATTCAAGGAAAATATCCTAAAGACTGGAAGGTCAGTTAAAACAAGCAAAACTCCATTTGTTGAAGAAGCTGAAAACAATACCGAATCAAAAATTGCATTCTTTACCGGATGTATGGTTGACTATAAGTTCCCTGAACTCGGACACAAGCTTGTCAAAATCCTAAAAGAAAATGGAATTGACGTTGACGTTCCAAAAGGTCAGGTATGCTGCGGTTCACCGTTGCTTAGAACCGGACAAACCGATATCGTTCAGGAATTAGTGGATAAAAACAAAGAAGTCTTTAAGGATTATGATACTGTCATTACAATCTGTTCCGGCTGTGGAGCCACACTTAAAAACAATCATCCTGAATTCGGTTCAAAATTGAATGTGATGGACATAAGTGAGTTTTTAGTGGATAAACTGGACACTGACAAATTAAAAGAAGTGGACATTAAAGTAACATACCATGACCCATGCCACCTGGGCAGAGGCCAAGGCATCAAGGATGCTCCACGTGACATAATTGAAAAGATTCCTGGAGTTGAATTTGAAGAAATGCTGTATCCTTGCCAATGCTGCGGTGCAGGCGGAGGAATAAAATCCGGAAAACCTGAAATAGCACTTGATCTCGCAAAATCAAAAGCTGAAATGATTAAAGATACTGAATCTGATGCAGTAATTACAATCTGTCCGTTCTGTCAGCTGAACATTCAAGACGGATTGGATGCAATAGGATGCGAAGACATCAAGTGTATGCACTTGTTAGAATTATTAGATAAAGCTTACGAATAAATTAAATTAGGAGTTGATTAAAATAGGAGACACTGCCGTTGATGAACAGAAAGTTGTTGAAACACAACCTATAAGTTCAGATGAAAAAAAGGAAGAAAGCACTGCAGAAAAAAAGTCAACTTCTACAAAAAAATCAAAACCGAAAGCACAGTCCAGAGGAACCGTAAGAGCGCAGCTTACAAAAGAGCAGGAAGAAAAAGAAACCAAAATGTTTAAAGACAACATTTACATAGTTTTTGTGGAGTGTGAAACTCCAGGAAACATCGGTTTTCTTGCAAGAACCATGGCTAACTTCGGATTGAAGAATTTGGTGTTGATTAACCCTCCGACATTGACCAATGAAGCTTATTATCAGGCAACTCACGGGAAATACATTGTGGAAAATGCAAAAATCTACAAGACCCTTGATGAGTTTTACCAATCACAGAGAATTGATTTTAAGGTGGCTTCAACAGGGATGGCAGGAGGAAGCTATAACTTATCAAGAATTCCCCTGAGACCTGAGGAGCTCGGTAAAGCAATGAATGTTTCAAATAAAATAGCAATCTTGTTTGGAAGAGAAGGAAATGGACTTACAAATGCGGAAATTGATGATTGTGACATTTGCGTATCCATTCCAACAGATCCCACTTACCCAATAATGAATATTTCACATGCCGCCGCAATAATATTCTATGAACTGTTTAAAAACAGACATGAATATGGAGTTGAAGGCCTGTCCGAAAGCACTCCTCTTGAAAAGGAGTATTTAGTCAAGGATATGAAAGAATTAATAGACAGTCTAGACATTCCAAACCATAAGAAAAGAAATGGTCTTAAAACTTTCAACAACATAATCTCCAGAGCATTCATAACAGGACGAGAGGCACATACCTTCAAAGGCATATTAAGAAGATTAAAAAATAAAGTTGGTGAACAATGAGACGACCTAGATTTGCAGACATCAGTATTTTTACCCTCAAATACATCTTCAATTGGAGATTTTGGATAGCGGAGATTACCAAAAAATCTAAAATTTACAAGAAAATAATCGATAAAATGCTTTTTGAAGATGATGAGATCGTTGTTGTTCCAAATACAATTAATGTTAATAAGAAAATTGAATCTGAAGGCTCTGAATTCCTGCCGACAGATGTTATCAAGGAAGTCATCAAAAGATGTGACGACATCGTCATCATGAATTCCTGCCTTTGCAGAACATCCAACAAATGTACAGATTATCCTCAAGACATAGGATGCATTTTCCTTGGACCTACCGCCAGAAAAATTCCAAAGCACATCGGTAAACTTTCCACCGTTGAAGAAGCTTTGGCTCAAGTGGACAGGGCTGATGCCGCAGGATTAAGCCACATTATCGGAAGAAATAAAATTGATACAGTTTGGATGAATGTGAAACCTGGAAAAGGGCTTTTGACAATATGTCACTGCTGCCCATGCTGCTGTCTGTGGAAAGTTTATCCTAATCTGGACGATGACATAAGCGATAAATTGGAAAAACTCGACGGAGTTAACGTGAAACTTCATGAGGACAGATGTAAAAAATGTAAACTGTGTCTGGATGAAGTTTGCATGTTTGATGCAATCAGTTTTGAAAATGACAGAATAACCATTGATTACGATGAATGTAAGGGATGCGGTCTTTGCGTTAATGCATGTAAATTTGATGCGATTACAATCGATTACAGCGATAAAACCATCGACAATGTTGTCAACAGACTTGACAACCTTTTTGAAAAGGAATTATAATTTTTATAAAATTACTTGTGTGAAAAAATGGCAATTTTAAGTGATAAAGACATAAAAGAATATTTAAATGAGGGAAAAATAACCATTGACCCTCTTTTAGATGAAAAACAAATTCAGCCATCTTCCATTGACATGAGACTGGGAGATGAGTTTAAAGTATTTAAAGTTATTAGAAAACCTTATATTGACCCTAAAGATGAAGAGGACGTCTCATCATATATGGAATCAACTACAGTCAGTGAAGGCGAAGCATTTATTATTCACCCTAATGAATTTGCCCTCGCAACCACTCTGGAATATGTTAAAATACCTGACGATTTGGTTGCAAGAGTTGAAGGACGTTCCAGCATGGGAAGATTAGGTGTTACCATGCACGTAACTGCAGGATTTATAGACCCTGGTTTTGAAGGTAAAATCACATTGGAAATCTCAAACATCGGAGCAATGCCTGTAGCGCTTTATCCAGGTCAAAGAGTATGTCAAATTGTTTTTGAAACAATGACAAGCCCTTCAGAAATACCATACGGACACCCAAGTAGAAATAGTAAATATATGGGTCAGACTCGCCCGGAAAGCAGTAGAGTCAAGCAAGATTACGAATTGAAAAAATAATTGGAGATAATATTTATGAATCATGATAAAATGTCAAATATCAGTGCAAAAAGAGGATTTTTATGGCCGTCATTCGAGATTTACTCAGGAGTATCCGGATTTACCGATTACGGACCTCTCGGAGCAAGCCTTAAAAACAACATCATGCAAAAATGGAGAAAACAATACGTTTCCGGTGAAGGATTCTATGAAATTGAAGGACCTACCGTAATGCCTAAAGAAGTTTTAAAGGCATCCGGACATGTTGACAACTTCACTGATCCTATGTGTAAGTGTGAAGAGTGTGGAGAAGTGTTCAGAGCAGACCACATCATTGAAGAGGTCATTGGTGAAGATGTGGAAAGCCTTGAAAATGAAGAGCTTGACCAAATCGTCATTGACAATAACATCACCTGTCCTGAGTGCGGAGGCAAACTGTCAAACATCTGGAACTACAACCTGATGTTTAAAACAGAAATCGGTGCCAAAGGAGATAAAGTAGGGTACATGAGACCTGAAACCGCACAGGGAATATTCATCTTATTCAAAAGACTTGAAAGATTCTTCAGAGGAAAACTTCCATTTGGTGCAGTGCAACTTGGAAAAGCATACAGAAATGAAATTTCACCAAGACAGGGAGTTATCAGACTTAGGGAATTCACACAGGCAGAAGCAGAAATCTTTTTAAATCCTAAAGACAAAACACATCCTAAGTTCTCCCAAATAGAAGATGTAGTGTTACGTCTAAACTCACAGGAAGTTCAGGAAAAGAATCTTGAACCTTTAGAAATCACTGCACGTGAAGCACTTGACAAAGGCATTGTCGCAAATGAAATGTTAATCTACCAATTATACTTAGCTCGTAAATTCTTAACTGAAATCGGTATTCCTGAAGATGTTTTAAGGTTCAGACAGCACCTTGCAGGAGAAATGGCTCACTATGCACTTGACTGCTGGGATGTTGAAGTCTTAACAGACAAATACGGCTGGGTTGAAATTATCGGAATTGCAGACAGAGGAGATTACGATTTAACATCACATTCAAAATACAGTAACGATGAACTGAACGTGTTCATGGAATATGACGAACCTAAAAAAGTGCAAAAAACAGTCGTCAAACCTAACCTATCCAAATTCGGACCAATATTTAAAGGAGATTCCCCTAAGGTAAAACAGGCTATTGAAGATGCTGATGTTGAAGAAATCAAAGCAGCAATCGAAAAAGACGGAAAATATGTCGTGGAATTGGATAAAACCTACGAAATAACTGAAGATTTACTCTTATTCGAAGATGTTGAAGAGGAAATCACCGGTGAAAAGGTTGTTCCTCACGTAATTGAACCTTCATTCGGTATTGACCGTATAACATACTCAGTTCTATTACATTCATTTACCGAAACCGAAGAAAAAGATTACTTCAAATTCGACAAGTCAGTTGCTCCTGTACAACTTGGAATTTTCCCACTTGTAAACAAGGAAGGCCCTCGTGAAATAGCTCAGGACTTAACCGAACAATTAAGAATGGCCGGTTTTACAGTTGAATATGATGCAACCGGTACCATCGGTAAAAGATATGCAAGAGCAGACGAAATTGGTATTCCTCTTGCAATTACAGTTGACTTTGACACCCTTGAAGACAACCAGGTTACCGTAAGGGACAGAGACACTGAAGAGCAAGAAAGAATAGCCATTCCAGAATTACCAGATTATCTGGAAAAATATTATAAATGAGTATTTAACTCATTTATTTTTCTTTTTAAAATTCTTAAAAAGCCTATTGGCCCATTCAAGAGATTCCTCATTTTTTGATGTCAGCAACCTGTTCTGATCAAAGAATCCATTTTCCATAAACAGCCCTAAAATCATCACAGAATCCGTAACAATCAATAAGAATGAATCCATTTCATTAAATGGAGTCAAATATTCAATGCCTGATTTTTCCTCGAAAACTTCCAAATCACGTTTTGGAACAAGAATTTCAACATCCCTGTTTTTTGAAATCAAGTCACTCAAGACTGTAAAGAATTGTTCCTGATAAAACGGCATAATGCATTTTACTGACTCAGCATCCAGCAGGCATTTTTCAATAAAGTTATAAGTCCTATAGGCATCCACACCACTTGATTCCATAAGGTTTGCCTTTCCAAGCAGATATAGCTCTGCAACGGATTCGTTGGGAATGACATCGACAATGTGTCCATCCAGAATATTGAAAAACTCATTCAACAAACAGATTACCCTTTTCAATTCCAGAATATTTTGAATTTTAACCTTTGCGGAGCTGGTGAGATAATACTTGTTGTTTTCCCTATACGCCATATGTTTCAGTTCCATGTCATGGATATTGCTTGAAACGGAGCTATAGCTTAAGCCTGTATGGTCAGTCATTTCTTTCATGTTCTGCGGCTTTTCAAATAAAGTGGCCAATATCTTCAATCGTACAAATGAGTTTGCTGAGAATTTAACTTCCTCAAAAATCGTATCTAAATCTTCTAAATATTCATCATTTTTAAACATGTGCTACCACCTATGTAGTATTACTTATACTAATATTGTTATTACTAAAAATATAAAATCTACCATAGTGAACCAAATCACCTAATAACACTTCCAAAAGATTTAAAAATAAAGACCCCAATCAGATAATTTTTTAAAATATAACAAAGAAAAATGAACTTAGATAACAAATATAGGGGAAATATAATGATTGACACACATATGCATGCCGACTCAAGAAGCAGCGAAGATTTTGAAAAGATGTATCTTGCAGGAATTAAAACCGCAATTACCTGCAGTTATTATCCTTACAGGATTGAACATGAAATCATCCTTTTAAATCATCTCAATAGAATTTTGGAATACGACACCAAAAGGGCAAGTGAATACGGACTTGACTTGAAAGTGGCCTTGGGAATTCATCCCACAAACACAATCAAAAATCCGGAACCTATTTATGAGAACCTATACAGATGGATTGAAAACAACCAGATAGTTGCAATCGGTGAAATCGGCCTTGAGGACTTAACCGATGCTGAAATTGCCACCTTTAAAAAACAGCTGGACATTGCAAGCGAGACAAACTCAAAAGCCATTATCCACACCCCAAGAAAAAACAAGAAGGAAGTTTTAAAGGAAATCCTGAATATTTTACCGCAGCATCTGGATGAAAAACAGGCCGTTATAGACCATATCAATCCCGAAGTTGTAGGTGATGCGATTGATACCGATTGCATGCTTGGCCTGACCGTGCAGCCCCAAAAAATGAATAAATCTGAAGCTATATCAATTTTAGACGAATACGGATTTGACAGATTCCTCCTAAACAGCGATATCAGCAACAAGCCATCAGATCCCCTTTCTGTTGCAAAAACAATTCGTGAACTGGAAAGATTGGGACATGATGCAGGAGATATTGAAAAAATTTCCCATAAAAACGCACAGGAATTCTTTGACATTTAGCGAAAAAAATATACCTAATACACACCAAATGTTATCATAGTGATAATATGGAGAACAATCATATAATTATTTTATTATTAATTATAATCATTGCCCTATTAGCAATTATTTTGGGAGCTATCCTTTTACAAGACATGGGGAAAGAGGAATGTAGCTTAAAAATCAGTTGTAACGAAACTATGCGCAATGGTGAAAAAATAACAGTAAAATTGACAGATTTAAATAAGACCCCTATAAAAAATCAAAATTTAAAAATTAAACTTAAATCAGGAAATGATACATTAGAATACAATCTTACAACCAATAGCAAAGGTAAAGCCACATTAAAATTAACCGATTTGGATGATGGCAAGTACACCGTCAATTGTTCATTTGATGGAAATAATCACTATAAACCAACTAGTGCGAAAAAGAAATTTACTTACGATTCCGAAATAGCCGCAACAGCAGGTGCATCAACAGGAAGCAGCAGCACCAATTCAATTGATGCAAACCGTCCTGTCAATGATGCGAATTATAAGGGTTACAATCCTTATCATGAAAGTGAAGTGACAAGTGACGGCTGGAACCCTCGCGAACATGAGGTTTCACGTGAAAGTATGGGAGATGGAAATCAAAAGATTAAATATGATGACGGATACTTCCGTATTGTTGATAACAACGGTTACGTGATAACTTATGGTTATGGAGGATGAAGTATTTTTATAACTGATTAAAACAAAATTAAAATTATGAATCTGATTAAAAATATTCCAATACCAATTAGCGGATTGATTCTTGCACTTTTATCCCTTGGAAATCTTACTC
>NZ_CAMJCX010000009.1 GCF_946404245.1 uncultured Methanobrevibacter sp. | reverse complement strand
CCAATTCAACAGTCACTTTCGATGATATTGGGTATGATATTTCCATGAATGTTACAATTTTCGATGAGTGGGATGACAAATTCTATGGTGATGCTAACGGAACAGCAACCGTTGAGTTTTATATTGAAAGCGATCCAACAGTTATTTTTAGATCTGTAGATGTTATCATTGTTGACGGTGTTGGCTATACAGTGGTTCATGATTTGCTTCCTAAAAATTACACTGTAAAGACAACATATCATGATGACCATAACTATAACAGTTCAGTCAATACAACCAATTATAGTTTGCCTCAAAAAGACTTTGCTGCAGTTTTCGTTGATGTAAATGCGTATGACATTATGGTGAATGATACAATTTATATCAATGTCACAATCGTTCCGCCGGATGAAAAATATAATGTACCCGGTAATGTAACTCTATATCTTGATAATAAAGCTTATAATTTAACATTAACTATGGGTGCTAAAAATGCAACTGCTACATTTAACATAACTAATTTGACTGCAGGACTTAAGAAAGTAATCGCATTCTATGAAGGTAGTAAACTTTTAGAACCTGCTATGGGTGAAGCTGATTTCAGAGTACATAAATATAACACTACACTTTCAGCAAATGTTACAAATATTACTATCATTCAAAATGAAATAATTAATATCACCCTTTTAAATGACACTACTGGTGTCGTTTCAGCGATTGTTGATGGAAAAGAATATTTCGGCAGAATTAAGAATGGTACTGTATCAATTGAACTTCCACAATTGCCTGTCGGCAAGTATAATGTAACCCTATTCTATGAGGGCGATAATAAATATCATAATGCAACTAATTACACTGTATTCTATGTAATCCAAGCTGCACCTGAAATCATTATTGATGTTGACAATGTAACTTATGGAAATGAAACATTAATTGTCGTAACACTTCCTGAAGATGCTACCGGCAATGTAACTGTCAAAATTAATGATACTTATTATGTATTTGACACACAAAACCTCACTGACGGCAAAGCAATCTTGCCGGGTGTCGTATTGCCTGCAGGCAACTACACAGTTGAGGTTACATATAATGGTAATGAAAACTACACAGTAACTACAAACAGCACCAAATTCACAGTATATAAAGCAAAACCAGTGCTTAATATTACTGTTGAAGACATATACTATGGTGAAAAAGCAAATATTACTGTGACAGTTCCTGATGGTGTAACAGGAAATATAACAATTAAGATTAATGGAACTGATAAGAATATTACCTTGCCAATTGTTGACGGTAAGGTCAATTGGACAGTCGGCGGTTTGGCTGTTGGAAATTACGTAATTATTGCAAATTACAGTGGAAATGAGAACTACACCAACGCTACAGTAACTTCTGGCGTTAATGTATTGCAAATCGGTACAGTTTTAGATGTTGATGTGCATGACGTCCCGGTATGGGATACAGAATATATAAATATTACAATTAAAGACGCTGCTGGTAATGTAATGACTAATGCAACTGGTAACGTAACTATTGACATTAATGGTGTTGAATACACTGCAGAAATCAGAGACGGCGTTGCAAGATTCAACACTTCCAACTTGACTGTCGGACACAAAGTCGCTTGGGTATTCTATGATGGAGATAGAAACTTGACCGGCAGCAGATTAAAGGCTGAATTTGATGTAACTCAAAGAGTTCCTAAAGTAAACGTAACTGCCTTAAACATTACTGTTGACCAAGATGGAAAAATCACAATCAACATTCCTAAGAACGCAACAGGACATGTTGTCTTAAGCGGAAACTTCACTGATAATCCTATATCTGTATATGACTTTACAGACGGCGTTGCTGAAGTCACTGTTAAGGATTTGGCTGTTGGAAACTACAGCGTACACATCAAATACTATGGAGATGATCTTGATAACTACACTGTAGCTGAAAACGACACTACATTCTCTGTAGCTAAGATTAACGCTACCGTATCAATTGTGGCCGACAACGTAACTTACGGAAATGCCACAACCATTGTGGTAACAGTTCCTGAAGGAGTCACAGGCAACATTACACTCAAACTCAATGATACAACCGGAAGAAACATTACCCTGCCGATTGAAGGCGGAAAAGTCACTTGGGTCGTTGAAGGTCTGGCTGCAGGCAACTACACTGTTAATGCAACATATAATGGAAATGACGATTACAATATTAATGATACAGAATCTGCCAAATTCAAAGTTAAAAAGGCAGATCCTGGCTTAGAATTTATAGTCAGCGGAACTGTCCATGAAAGCGCTACCGTACAAATCAAAATCAACGATGAAATACATGGAAAAGTTGTAAATGTCACTGTCGATGGAGTGCCATATGCTAACGTTTCCGTTGATGATGAATTCAAAACCCAAGTTCTTAATGAAATCAAACCTTACACAATTATTGTCGAATATGGTGGAAATGAAAACTTCACCAGTGCTAGAGTGGAACAGACATTCACTCCTTCAAAAGTCTTTAATTACGGATTCAACGTAACTGCAATGAATATCACTGTTGGTGAAGATGAGATAATCACTGTTGAAGTCCCAGATAATGTTGATGATGTGGTCATTTGGGTAGATGGACAAGAATACAGAAACAATTCATTCACTAATAATAAGGCTACATTCAACATCACAGGACTTAAAGAAGGAATCTACACAGTTACAGCTCAAGTAAATGATACAGACTTTAATCACTATAACGTCACTACACTGTTCACTGTGAATAAAACCTATCCTTCAATAAATATCACTGTAGTCAATGAAACCAGCATCTATGTTAACGACACTGTTAAAGTGATTGTGACCGTACCTAAGGACGTTACTAAAAATGTAACCATTGAAATTAACGGTATGCAGTTCACCAACAGCACTGTTAACGGTAATGCTACATTTTACATACCTCAAATCACTTACGGCAATAAGACTGTTGTTGCTACATATCCTGGTGATGACAAGTACAGATTCAACTCAACTACTGCTAACTTCACTGTTAACAAACGTAAATCACAAGTGAATGTTACTGTTGATGCAGGCCTTGTCGGTGATGATACTGTAATTAATGTGACTATTCCATCCAATGCTGTTGGATATGTGATTGTCAATGTTGATGGAACCAACTACACTGTTAATACCACAAATGGTAACGGTTCAATTACCATTAAAGGTTTAGGCAACACTACTCATACTGTAAATGTGACTTATATTGGTGATGACCAATACTTGCCAAGTGAAAACAGCACAACATTCGGCATTCCAAAAGCAAACACTACAATCGCTATTGCAGTTCAAAATATTACTTATGGCGAAAGCGCCAATATCACAGTCACTGTTGAGAATGACGCTACCGGCTACATTACAATCAGAATAGACAACATTAGAAATGTCACCTTGCCGGTCATTAACGGTACTGTCAATTGGATTGTAGACAATTTACCTGCTGATAATTACACAGTTTATGCTAATTACTCTGGTGATGGTAAATATAATAAGAATGAAACCAGCAAAGGCTTTGAAGTAAGTCAGATTTCACCTGAAATCAAGATTATCGAAGTGATTTCAACTGCTGATAAAAATGCAACCATAATCGTTGAAATCGATCCTAGAGTATCTGAAAACATAACTGTGAATGTCAATAATAAGAATTACACTGCAAAACCGGTCAACGGCATTGCTGTGGTAACTACTGATGTTTTAGACTATAACGATTACACAATAAATGCAAGCTATGCTGGTGATAAGAACTTCACCAAAGGCTATGATATTTATAACTTCATTACTAATCAGACTGACGATTACTTGATTAACATTACTGCTAGCGACATTAATGTTAGAGACAACACTAACATCACTGTTAATGTTCCAGCAGACGCTACTGGTAAAGTAATTATTGAATTAAATGGTACTAACTACACTGCTACTATTAGTGGAGGCAAAGCTGTTTTAGATAATGTTTCAACCCTTAAAGAGGGAGTCTACAATGTGACAGCTTACTTTGGTAGTGACAAATATGTGAATAAGACTGTTGAAACTAGATTTGCTGTAAGTAAAGTTGACACTCCAATCGCAATCACTGTAATTAATGAGACCAGTATTCTTGTTAATGATACTGTTAAAGTGATTGTGACAGTTCCTAGTGATGTGACTAAGAATGTGACCATTGAGATTAACGGTATGCAGTTCACTAACAGCACAGTCAATGGTAATGCGACATTCTACATACCTGAAATTACTTTCGGCAATAAGACTGTTGTTGCAACATATCCTGGTGATGACAAGTACAGATTCAACTCAACTACTGCTAACTTCACTGTAAACAAACGTCAATCACAAGTGAATGTTACTGTTGATGCAGGTCTTGTTGGTGATGATGTTGTTATTAATGTGACCATTCCTGCTAATGCAACAGGATATGTCATTGTTAGTGTTGATGGAACTAATTACACTGTCAATACCACTAATGGTAATGGTTCAGTTTCTATTAAAGGATTAGGCAATACTACTCACACAGTTAATGTGACTTATATTGGTGATGATCAGTACTTGCCAAGTGAAAACAGCACTACATTTGGTATTCCAAAAGACAATACTACAATCTCTATTGCTGTTGAAAGCATTGACTATGGTCAAAAAGCCAACATTACTGTAACAGTTAAAGATGATGCTACAGGATATATTACTATTAAGATTAATGATACTCATGAGATTACTTTGCCTGTTGTGAACGGTACTGTAAATTGGATTGTAGAAGATCTTGCTGCTGGTAACTACACTGTTTATGCTAATTACTCTGGTGATGATAAGTATAATGGAAATAAAACTAATAAAACATTTGAAGTCAGACAAATTTCACCTGAGATTAAGATTATTAGAGTCATTTCAACTGCTGGTGAGAATGCAACAATTATTGTTGAAATTGATCCTAGAACTACTGAAAACATAACTGTGCATGTTGATAAGGATTACAGTGTGAAACCTGTTAACGGTATTGCTGTGGTTACTACTGATGTTTTAGATTATGGTAATTACACTGTTAATGCTAGTTATGCTGGTGATAAGAACTTCACCAAAGATTATGACATTTATAAATTCACTACTAATCAGACTGACGATTACTTAATTAACATCACAGCTTCAGACATTGAGGTTGGTGATAATACTAATATTACTGTAAATGTTCCTAGTGATGCTATTGGTAAAGTCATCATTGAATTGAATGGAACTAATTACACTGTTACTATTGCTGATGGCAAAGCTGTATTGAATAATGTTTCAACACTTGAAGAGGGTGTTTACAATGTTACTGCTTACTTCGGTGATGACAAATATGCAAACAAGACTGTTGAAACCAGATTTGTTGTATCTAAAGTTGACACTCCAATGAAAATTACTGTGGTTAATGATACCAGTATTTATGTTAACGATACTGTTAAAGTGGTTGTGACTGTTCCTAGTGATGTAACTGAAAATGTTACTATTGAGATTAACGGTATGAAATTCACTAACGCAACTGTTAATGGTAATGCTACATTCTACATACCTCAAATCACTTATGGTAATAAGACTGTTGTTGCTACATATCCTGGTGATGACAAATACAGATTCAACTCAACTACTGCAAACTTCACTGTGAACAAACGTGATTCATTCATTAATGTGACTGCTACTGATGGTGTTGTAGATGGTGAAGTAATCATTAATGTGACTGTTCCTGAAAATGCTATCGGATATGTTGTTGTAAATGTGAATGGCACAAACTACACAATTAATTTAACTAATGGTGATGACAGGGTTGTTGTTAAAGTTTCTGAAGCTGGTCTTTACAATGTGACTGTAACTTATGTTGGTGATGACCAATTCTTGCCAAGCAACAATACTACAAGCTTTAAAGTCGACAAACTTCCTTCATCCATCAACGTAACTGTAAACGATAACGGAATCATTGCTAATGGTAGTGATGTATACATAAATATCACTGCTCCTGAGGATATAACAGGCAATGTAACTGTAATCGTATGGGATAAGAATAGAGATATTAACACAACTTATGAAAATGTTTATGTAAATGGCGGAAAAGGTCAATTACACATTGCATCTCCTAAAATCGGTAACTATTCTGTAACAGCAATATATCTTGAAAACAGAAAATACCTCGGAAATGAAAACTACACTTCATTTGAGGTTTATGACACAATCAAAGAATTAGATGTTTCACCACAGAATATTACTTACGGATCTGATGAAACTGTGCTTGTGCTAATAGATGGAAACCATACGGGCAACACCTTAACAATTATTATCACTAATGCCAGCGGTGAAGTAATCAGAAATGAAAGTGTAAAAATTGATAGATACCTACGTAACCGTAACATCAGTTTGGCTAATTGGAATTTGAAATTAGATGCAGGCAAATATAATGTAAGTGCAGTTTACGTTGAAGTTGATGGAGCTAAGACATACACTTATGAAGGATCCAACAGCTTTGTAGTATACAAAGCAGCTTCCACAATTACAATCAAGGAAATCAGAAACGTCACTGTTGGTGATAATGTAACAATTGAATTGGAAGTAAGTCCTAATGCTGCTACTGGAAATATCAGCGTATTTGTAAATGGCGTTGAATATAAGACAACAACTGACAACCCTACAATTACAGTTCCTAACTTGCGTGCAGACAACTACACCGTAGATGCATTCTATCATGGTAATAAAAACTATAATGAATCCAATGCAACTTCATCATTCAGAGTAGATAAACTCACAGTTCCTCTCAGTATTGATGTAGAAAACATGGGTGATGTTGTACAAATCAATGTAACTGTAGGAAATAATGCAACAGGAGAAATATTACTTGACATTGAAGATAATCATTACTATGCAAACATCACAAACGGTGTTGCACAATTCAACATAACCGGCCTTAAAGCAGGCAAACATAATGTGACTGCAAGGTATGTTGAAAACGATAAATATTATGGCAATACAACCAAGTCAAGCGTTACCATATCAAAATATCAACCTGAATTCACAATCAACGGAACCGATATTGACTTTGGTAATGCTGAATTGATTACTATTGAGACTAAAGATGATATTACCAGCTTAGTGGAAGTTGAAGTAAACGGCAGAAATTACACAACATTCATCAAAAACGGTAAAGGTAACTTAACATTGAATGACCTTGCAGCTGGAGACTATAATATTACATTATACTTCCCTGCTAACGATAAATATGAATCTGCAACCGCTAATGGATCATTCAAAGTAAGTCAAATTGCTCCAGACATCAATGTTGTTGTTCAAAACATTACTTACGGTGAGGTTGAAACTATTACCGTTTATGTAAATGCTGAGGGTAATGTTACAATTGAAGTCGGAGGCTATGAATTTATAGAACAACCTTTAGTTAACGGCCTAGTAAGTGTTGATGTTCCTTACTTAAATGCAAATAACTACACTGTTAATGTGACATACAATGGAAATGCTAACTACACACGTAGCAATGCTAAATCAAACTTCACTGTTTATAAGGCAGATCCAATAATAACCTTTGAGGTTGAAGACATATTCTATGGAGATGTTGAACATATAATTGTTCATGTGAATGCCGAAGGTAATGTAACAGTTACAGTAGATAACAGAACTGTTGAGGAAATTTCACTAGAAAATGGCAAAGTTACCTTAAAAGCATCCAGATGGAATGTGCCTGACTATAATGGAAATGCTACAGTTAATGTTGAAGGATTGGATGCAGGACATTATCCTGTTGTAGCAATTTTCAATGGTAATGAAAACTACAATAAGGCAACTGCAACCGTGGACTTCGAAGTATATAAAGTAAATACAACTGTAAGTGTTGAAGCTGCACCGTCAATGAAAATAGGTGAAAGCCAAGTAATCAATATCACTGTCAACAATACTAATGCTACAGGAAAGGTAATTGTCATTGTCGATGGTGTAAACAATACTGTGCCTGTCACAAATGGTACTGCTAACTTTACAATTGATGCAACCACAGCAGGAAATCATACTATTGTTGTTATATATGAAGGAGATAATAACCTAAACGGCAACTGGACATCTGCAACATTTGAAGTTACAAAACTTGATGCTCCAATAAATATGACTATTTCAAACAGCACTGTTGGAGGAAAACAAACTATTACAGTAGAAGTTCCTGCAAATGCAACCGGTCAAGTGTTAATTGACATTAATGGTCAACCTTACTATGCTAATGTAAGTGATGGTAAAGCAATCTTAGAGATTGATACATTACCTGCAGGAGAATATGATGTGGTCGCTACTTACTTGGGTGATGACACATACTTACGCAACTCTACTTCAGACAAATTCAATGTAACTAAGAATAACTCAACCTTAGAAATCACTCCTCAAAATATCACATGTGGTGAAAGTGAAACAATCACATTCACTGTTCCTGAGGATGCAATTGGAAACATTACAGTCGTCGTTAATAATGAAACTCATACTGTACCGGTATCTGGTGGAACCGGCACATTAACTATTCCAAAATTACCTGCGGGCAATTACACAATTAATGCAACTTATAACGGTGATGGAAAATACAAACCTGTTACAAGCTCTGCTGAATTTGAAGTATCCAAAGCTAATGATACAGACATTAAAGTCATTGATCAAGGCAACGGCACTGTTGTTGTCACTGTTCCGGATGACGCTACAGGCAATGTGACAATTAAGATTGGGGATGAAAACTACACTGCTCCTGTCGTGAACGGCACTGCTGTAATTACATTAACAAATGCAACTCCTGGAACTCATGAAATTGAAGTAGTTTACTCCGGTGACGGAAACTATACAAATGCCACTAAACTGGCTAATGTGACAATTCCGAAATACGATACTCCGATTGAAGTATCTGTTTCAGACATTAAAGTAGGTGATAAAGCTGTTGTTGAAGTTAAATTGCCTGAAAACGCAACAGGTAATGTGACTATTGAAATCAACGGTAAAGAGTACACTACAGATAAGATTACAGATGGCGTTGCAAGATTTGAAGTTGAAAACTTAACTTACGGCAATAAGACAGTTGCTGTTAAATACTCAGGTGACGACAATTACGTAGGCAACTTCACTACCGGCAACTTCACTGTAGATAAACGCGAATCATTCGTAACTGTTGACGTTGAACCTGCAAATGTGGGTGAAGATGTAACAGTTAAAGTCAATGTGCCTGAAAACGCAACCGGATGGGTACATGTGACAATTGACAATCAGACTTATGCAATTAAAGTAACTGACGGTACAGGAACCGCTGCAATCAAGGGACTTGCTAGCGGAAACCATACAGTCGATGCAACATATTTAGGTGATGACCAATACTTCAACTCCACCAACGGCACTACAGTGGAAGTATCCAAAGTGCCTGCAAGCATCAATGTTACTGTTGATGACATTACCGTTGGCGAAAATGCTGTAATAAATATTGAAACTCCTGAAGACTTATGCGGAAACGTAACCGTGACTGTAGACGGCAAAAATTACACAGTTCCTGTATCCGGCGGCAAAGGAACACTGGTTGTATCAGACCTTAAACCGGATAACTACACAGTCGATGTGGCATTTGACGGATGTAAAAAATACGAACCTGCAAGCAACTCAACAACCTTTGAAGTATCCAAAGTAAACACTACTGAATCTTCAATTAAGGTTATTGATCAAGGTAACCGTACTGTTGTTGTTACTGTTCCTGATAACGCTACCGGTAATGTGACTATTAAAGTTGGAAATGAGACCTACACTGGTCCTGTTGTTAACGGTACTGCTGTAATTACCTTGACTAATACAACTCCTGGAACTCACGACATTGAGGTAATTTATTCAGGTGATGAAAACCACACTGCAGCAACTACCAACTCAACTGTAACAATTCCAAAACATCCAACTCCAATTAAAGTTACAACCGAGAACATTAATGTTGGAGATACCACTACAATAACTGTGGAAGTTCCTGAAGATGCAACTGGTAATGTAACCATTGAAATCGACGGCAAAAAATACACCGCTGAAATCAAAGATGGAAAAGCTACATTCAATATTGAAAACCTGACTGCGGGTAACAAGACCGTGGCTGTTGAGTATGTCGGTGACAACAACTACACAGGAAACCACACAACCGGAAACTTCACAGTATCCAAAGTGGCTCCTGAAATAACCGTAAAAGCTACTAACTCCACTGTTGGAGATAAAGTGGTCATTGAAGTAACTGCTCCAAGCGATGTAACAAGGCCTGTTCTTGTAGACGTTGGCGGTAAAGGTTACTATGTAAACATTACTGACGGTAAAGGAACACTTGAGATTGATGATTTAACAAGTGGAAACTACACAGTAACTGCAAAATACCTTGGTGATGACAAATACACTCCTGCCAATGCTACTGGCAACTTCAAAGTGGACAAAGTTCCTTCAACAGTTTCCGTTGAAGTCGACGACATCACTGTAGGAGACAAAGCAGTAATCACTGTAAAAGTGCCTAAAGATGCTACTGGTAACGTAACTGTAACAGTTGACGGCAAAGATTACAATGTTTCCGTTGCTGACGGTAAAGGAACACTTGTGATTCCTGGCCTCAAAGCTGGAAACTACACTGTTGACGCTAAATACAATGGTGATGACAAATACGAATCAAGTTCAAATTCCACTGAATTCGAAGTCTCCAAGAAAGATATTGATGACATGAAAGTGATCGACCAAGGAAACGGCACTGTAGTTGTAGTCGTTGGCGATAATGCTACAGGAAATGTCACAATCAAAGTTGGAAACAACACCTACACAGTTCCTGTTGAAAACGGCACTGCAGTTGTTGACCTGTCCAATGAAACTCCTGGAAAACATGACATTGAAGTAATCTATTCCGGTGACGATACTCACGAAGGTCAAACCACTGATGCAACAGTAACAATTCCAAAACTCGACACTCCAATATCAGTTGATGTAAAAGATTCAAAAGTAGGAGACACTTCAGTAATAACTGTAAACGTTCCTGATGATGCAACAGGCAATGTGACTATTGAAATCGACGGTAAAGAATACACCGCTGAAATCAAAGATGGAAAAGCAGTATTTGAAGTTCCTGGCCTAACCGCAGGTAACAAGACTGTGGCTGTTGACTATGTCGGTGATGACAACTACACAGGAAACCACACAACAGCTAAATTCACTGTATCCAAAGTTCCTTCAACTGTAAGTGCAACAGTCGAAGACTCCAAAGTCGGTGAAAATGTGACTGTAAAAGTAACTGTTCCTGAAGATGCTACCGGACAAGTACTTGTTGACATTAACGGTGTAGGATACTATGTAAACGTAACCAACGGCACTGGATCAGTTGAAATTCCTCGTGTTCCTAGCGGAAAATATGACGTGAATGTAACATATCTCGGTGATGACAAATACTTGCCAAGTTCAAACACAACTTCATTCAATGTGGATAAACTTCCATCATATGTCATTCCAACCGCAAGAGACATTGCTGTCGGTGACACTGAAAAAATCACATTTGAACTTCCTGAAGACGCTACCGGTACACTTACCGTAATTATTGACGGTGAAGAATTCACAGTTGACCTTGACACATTAGGTGCTATTGATGCAGACGGCAACAAGTTCACAGTTGCTGTAAGTGACGGCAAAGCAGTATTGACAATCAATGATCTGCCTAAAGGTGAATACACTGTTGAAGTCAGATACAACGGTGATGACAAGTACTTGCCTTCAACAAACTCAACAAAATTCACAGTTTCAAAAACTTCCACAGATATGGAAATCACTGATAACGGTGACGGAACAGTGAAAGTTGACTTGCCTGATGATGCTACAGGAAATGTCACAATCAAAGTTGGAAACAACACTTACACAGTTCCTGTTGTAAACGGTACAGCTATTGTCAATCTGACCAATGAAACTCCTGGAAAACATGACATTGAAGTCATCTACTCCGGTGATGATAAATATGGTAGTCAGGATAAAAACTCAACTGTAACAATTCCGAAAATCGACACTCCAATAAGCGTTGAAGTGGAAGACATTAATGTTGGAGATACAGCAAAAATCACTGTAAACGTTCCTGAAGATGCAACTGGTACTGTAACTATTGAAATCAACGGTAAAGAATACACTGCTGAAATCAAAGATGGAAAAGCAGTATTTGAAGTACCTGACTTGACTGCTGGCGATAAGACTGTTGCAGTAAAATACGCTGGTGATAAAAACTACGTCGGAAACTTCACAACCGGAAACTTCACAGTATCCAAAGTTCCTTCAACTGCAAGCGCTACTTCAAAAGACATTAAAGTCGGTAAAGATGAAGTAATCACAGTGACTGTTCCTAAGGATGCTACCGGACGTGTACTTGTTGACATTAACGGCGTCGGATACTATGCTGATATTGTAAACGGCAAGGCCAAAGTCATAATCCCTGAACTTCCAAGCGGAAAATACACTGCTAAAGTGACCTATGAAGGTGACGACAAGTACTTGCCAAGCACAACAACCACAAAATTCACAGTAACAAAAGTAAGCGCTCCAATTTCAGCTACCGGAGATAAAATAGAGCAAGGTGAAGATGCAACCGTTGTTGTAAATCTGCCTAGCGATGCAACCGGTACCGTGACAATTACTGTTGACGGCAAGAAATACACCGCTGAAGTAAAAGATGGAAAAGCTGTATTCGTTATCCCTGGATTGACCCCAGGTGACCATGACGTTACTGCAGTTTACTCAGGTGATAAGAAATACGATGCAAACGATACCATAACTGACATTGATGTGGTATATCCGGATAATCCAAATCCTGTTCCTGAACCTGAACATGGCGGCCAGAACGGCGGCATTGATTTGGCTCAGCACTCAACCGGTAATCCGATAATGGTGCTTCTGATGATATTGATGGTCATCGGATCAACACAATTAAGAAGACTTAGAAAAAAATAAATTTTCTTATTTTTTTCATTTTTTTTATTAGCTAACCTATATCAACAAAAACAAGTTTCTATTTTTTCGAATGCGCCCTTAATTTAATGGACGTAATGATTGATATTTCAATACTTTCAGCATAGCTTTTCAATATAATGCTCCGTTATTTTAATTATTTTGATACTTTTCAGAGAGCTATTTTTCGATGAGGTAATGGCAAAATAAATTTTTCAATTTTCTTTAATTTTGCCTTTAACTGTCATGTAAATGTTTTTATATTATTTTAAACAAATATTTACTAAAAACTAATTTGGGATAATAATATGGTTGAAGCAATAATGATTAATTGGGTTTATGTAATTCTTTTATTTATTTTGGGATTCATCACCTATTACAGGAAATCTCTTGACATGTTTGGTTCAGCGGTCATGATTATCATGGGAATCATAATAATTTTTTCGGCCGGAGCGAACTGGCTTTTGTTAATTGTCCTGTTCCTTGTAATGTCATTATTGGCCACAAAATTCTCTAAAAAATATAAAATGTCCCTGGGTGAATTTGAAGGAAGAAGAACTTCTAAAAATGTGATATCCAATGGTGTTGTCGCTTGTTTTATGGCTGCATTCGGTGGATATTACCTGACATTTGTTGGAGGATTCATCGGAGCTATTGCAACTGCAACCGCAGACACATTAGCTTCTGAAATTGGTGTTTTGGATCCGAAACCTCGCTTGATAACCACTTTCCAAAAAGTAGATCCCGGCACTAACGGTGCAATCTCTCCATTGGGAACCGGAATAGCTATTGTTGGTGCCGCCATTATTGGTATTGCAGCATTTATTCTCGGCGTTCTTCCTGATTTCATACCTGCAATTGTCGTTGCGGTCATTTCAGGAACTGTAGGATGTTTTGCAGACAGTATTTTAGGAGCGCTTTTCGAAAACCAAGGATGGCTAACAAACGAGCATGTAAACCTTTTCGCAACTATTGTCGGAGCTATTGTTGGAATTTTAATGATGACATTTGTTTTCTAAACTATTTTTTTTAAATAATTATTTTAACTATTAAAGATAAAAATCATATTATTATATTTTAGGTGATATTTATGAAAGGTCTTATTTTAATTATGGATGGTATGGGAGACCGTCCTATTAAAGAACTAGGAAATAAAACTCCTCTTGAAGCTGCACACACTCCAAATATGGACAAGATGGCAGAAGAAGGAATTACTGGAATTATGGATTCAATCGCTCCAGGCATCATTCCTGGAAGTGACACAGCACACTTGTCAATTTTAGGCTATGATCCTTATGAGGTCTACACCGGAAGAGGACCGTTCGAAGCAAACGGTGTCGGTGTGGAAGTTTTACCGGGCGATATTGCATTCAGATGTAATTTCTCAACTGTCGATGAGGATTTAATCGTTACCGACAGACGTGCAGGAAGAATCAAAGAGGGAACCAAAGAAATTGTGGACGTATTGAACACAATGGTTTTGGAAGATTATCCTGACATCAAAATCATTTTCAAAGAATCAACCGGTCACAGGGCAGTTTTAGTGTTGAGGGGAGAAGGACTTTCCGGCAAGGTAAGTGACGCTGATCCTAAAGTGGAAGGAAACAAGCCTAAGGAAGTTAAACCTTTGGATGACACACCTGAAGCGGCAAAAACTGCAGATATCCTAAACAAACTGGTAGTCAAAACCTATGAAATGACCAAAGATCATCCTGTCAACTTAAAAAGAATTGAAGAAGGCGAACATCCTGCAAACATCGTCATTCCACGTGGTGCGGGAGAAGTGCCTGTTGTCGAATCATTAAATGAAAAATATGAAGTCAACTCAGCATGTATTGCAGAAACCGGATTGATTATGGGTATCGGAAGATTCGCAGGAATGGATATCATCGAAATGGAAGACGTAACCGGCGGAATCGACACCAACCTTGAAAATATCCGTGACACTATTGTTGATCAGGTTAAAAACTCAGACCATGACTTTTTCTTAATAAACATTGACGGAGCAGATGAGGCAGGCCACGACGGTCAGACCAAGGAGAAAAAGGAATTCATTGAAAAAGTCGATGAAGTAGTAATGAGTGAACTCATAAAACTTGAAGACGTTTACATTTACTTAACAGCTGACCATTCAACTCCAATTTCTGTTAAAAACCATTCAGGAGACCCTGTCCCTGTATTAATCAGAGGTCCTGAAGTAAGAACCGATGATGTATGTGAATTCTCCGAAAGGGCATGCGCTAAAGGAGGACTTAACAGAATCAGAGGGGCTGACGTAATGAACATCATGATGGATTTAATGAACTATGCTCACAAATTCGGGGCATAATGGTGATAGCATGGCAGCTAAAAAACTTTTTGGAACATCCGGAATCAGAGGTCTGATAGGCTCTGAAGTAACATGCGAACTGGCATTGAATGTAGGTAAATCATTAGCTTATTATCTTGGAAATGAAGGTACTGTTGTATTGGGTTATGACACTCGTACTACAAATAAAATGCTTGATCAAGCTATTTGTGCAGGACTTTTGGAAAGTGGTGTCAATGTAGTTAAAATCGGTATGGTTCCAACTCCATTAGTTGGTTATGCTACTGAAAAATTAGATGCTGACGCTGGAATAATGCTTACAGCTTCACACAATCCGTCCCCATACAACGGAATAAAGCTATGGAACAAGAATGGAATGGCATACACTTCAGCTCAGGAAGCAGAAATAGAAAAAATCTACTCTGAAAAGTCATACATTTCAGTATCCTGGGACAAAATCGGTAAATTGAGTGTAAACGAGCAAATCAAAGGACAGTACATTGACGATTTGGTAAATCTTGTTGATATCAAGGAAGGCTTGAAAGTCGTCATTGACTGCGCATCCGGTGCTGGAAGCGAAATATCACCTTTAGTATTTAGAAAAGCAGGATGCGAAGTGACAACACTCAACTCCCAACCTGACGGATTTTTCCCTGGAAGAAATCCTGAACCTAATGCTGAAAACCTTGGAAACCTGATGAAAACCGTTGTAGCTGTTGGAGCAGACCTTGGAATTGCACACGATGGTGATGCAGATAGGATGATAACCGTTGATGAAAAAGGTAACATTTCACCATTCGACTCACTTCTTGCATTGATATCAAAAGAGTTCGACGGCGACGTTGTAACAACCGTGGATGCCGGACTGTGCATGGACGAGTCAGTAAACGGACAGGTATTCAGAACTCCTGTCGGAGACGTTAACGTAGCTGAAGTAATCATTGAAAAGGATGCAGCATTCGGAGGAGAGCCTTCAGGAACATGGCTACACCCTGACTTCTGCATGTGTCCTGATGGAATATTGTCCGGTTTAAGAATGGCAGAACTTGTATCCAACAAGGGAAAATTGTCAGATCTCTTGGCTGAAATTCCGTCATATCCGAATATCCGTGAAAAGATCACATGCTCTAAAGAGGCAAAAGTCAAAGTCATGGAAAATATGGAGGAACTTTTAAAATCAGCATTCGATGACATCAGCGAAGTCAACTCAATCGACGGCGTAAGACTGACATTCGAAGATGACAGCTGGGTACTTGTAAGACCGTCCGGAACTGAAGACTACATCAGAATAACTTTAGAGTCCCGTGACGCTCAGAGAGCTGAAGAAATCAAGGATGTCTGTGTAAAAATAATCAATGAAAATTTATAAGATGATATTTCATCTTAAACTTCTTTTTTTTAAAATTTATTAGTGAAAAATAGCTTTTTTTGTAAAAAATAAAAAAATTTAGAGAAGAAGATTTATTCTTCTTCTGCGATAAATGCGTCAATACCTAATGCAGCGCATTCTGGGCAAACCCAACCTTCTGGCATGTCTGCAGGAGTTGCTCCAGCAGGAATGTCGTAAGCAGGGTCACCTTTTTCTGAATCAAATCTGTATTCACAGTGTAAACAAACATATATTGTCATTTTATTAATCTCCTTTTGTGTTTTTGCTATTAGCATAGCTAATATGGTTTTAGTATATTAAAACTATTATTTAAAATTAGTCATTTGTAATTTCAAATTGCCAAAGTTTTTGAAAGAACCCTTCCTGTTTTAGAAAAATTAATTTATAGGATAAGAGTTAAACATATAATATTATTATATAATTTTTATGGGGATAGAAAATGAAAGCAATTATATTGAGTGCTGGCGAAGGTTCTAGAATGAGGCCGTTAACATTGACAAAGCCTAAAACCATGTTGCCGGTAGCTGGAAAACCGATTATCCAATATAACATTGAATCATTAAGGGATAATGGTATTAAGGACATTTTACTGATTGTCCGTTATAAAGAGGAAATGGTAAGGGACTACTTTGGGGACGGTAGTGAATTTGGAGTAAACATCACTTACGAAACCCAAAAGGATTTCCTTGGAACTGCAAACGCTATTTCATACGGAAAAGACTTCATTGAAGACAGTCTGATTGTTCTTAATGGGGACATTATCCTGGACAATGAAATCATCAATGAGATTATCAAGAAATTCAATTATATGAAACCTGACACACTTATGGTTCTGACTGAAGTGGAAGATCCTTCAGCATTCGGTGTTGTTGAAATAGAAAACGGCAATATTAAGAAAATTGTCGAAAAGCCTAAAAAAGAGGAAGCACCAAGTAACCTTGTCAATGCAGGTATTTACATATTTAACGCTGATATTTTTGAAAAGATTGCAAAAACAGAAATTTCCGAACGTGGAGAATATGAAATCACTGATTCAGTAACCCTTCAGATTGCCGACGGCAAAAAGGTTATCGGACATAAGACCAACAAGGATTGGATTGATGTAGGTAGGCCTTGGGAACTGATTGAAGTTAACGAAGAGCTTATAAGTCATCTTAAAACAGAAATCAAGGGTACAATTGAGGACGGAGCTCATATCCATGGTGAAGTGTTCCTTGATGAGGACAGTATCATCAGGGCAGGCGTATACATTGAAGGAAACGTATACATCGGCAAACACTGTGATATTGGACCTAACTCATATATCAGAGGCAATTCCTACTTCGGAGACCATGTCCATGTCGGAAACGCTGTTGAAATCAAAAATTCAATCATTATGGAAAATACCAATGTCAGTCACCTGAGTTATGTCGGTGACTCAGTAATAGGTTCAAATTGTAATATAGCAGCAGGAACAAACATCGCAAACCTGCGTTTTGACAATAAGCCTGTTAAAACCAAAATCAAAAATATGATGATAGATAGTGGAAGGCGTAAGCTCGGATCCATTATTGGAGATTCCGTAAAAACCGGTATCAACTCCAGTTTCTCACCTGGTGTGAAGGTTGGCCACAACTCCACTATCGGTTCAGGGGTTTTATTGTATGATGATGTACCCTCCGATACTCGTGTATTGGTAAAACAAAATCATATAATCCAAGATAAAAATAAAAAGAAAGAATAATACGGCGATATTATGGAAAATAAAAAAGACTCTATTGTAATATGCCCAGGCGCACAGGTAATCGGAAATGTTGAACTTGGAGAAAATGTATCCATCTGGCATGGTGCCGTCTTAAGGGGAGATACTGACTCCATCACTATAGGTAACAACTCAAATGTGCAGGACAACTGTGTTGTTCACTGTACCGACGGATTTCCTGTAGTTATCGGCGATAATGTTTCTGTCGGTCACGGCGCTGTAGTTCATGGATGCAAGCTCGACGATAATGTTTTGATTGGAATGAATGCAACCGTCTTAAACGGCGCACACATTTCTAAAAATTCCATTGTAGGTGCGGGTGCGGTTGTAAGTGAAGGAAAGGAATTCCCGGAAGGCAGCCTTATTTTAGGAGTTCCGGGCAAAGCTGTCAAACAGCTCACTCCAGAGCAAATCGAGCATATCCAACATAATGCTGACAATTATGTAAAACTTTCTAAACAGTATAAGGAAGATTAAGGATGAAAGCAAGAAAAATTGTAGATGAAATGGATTCATATGTTCCGGGCAGGTCTCAGGATGAGATTGCTCAGGAATTTAACTTAAAAAAAGAGGATATTATCAAATTGGGGTCTAATGAAAACCCATGGGGTCCGTCTCCAAAAGCCATGGAAGCCATTAAAAATGAAATAGCTTCAATCAACAGATATCCGGAATCACAGCTTAAGGAACTGGTTGCGGAAATTGCCAAATACTCCGGTGTAGATGGCAGTCAGGTCATCATTGGAGGGGACGGCGCTGACGAGATTATTGATGTGCTTGCAAAGACATTCATTGATGAGGGCGACGAGTTCATCGTGCCTTTGCCGTCATACATGTACTATGAATATCTCCTGCAGCAATATGGGGCTCATCCGGTTTATGCCAAATGGGATTTGGACAAAAACGAGCTCGACGTGGATTCCATATTTGATGCAATCACAGAAAAGACAAAAATGATTTTCTTGTGCAGTCCGAACAACCCTACAGGTACTTTAATCAGAAAGGAAGTTCTGGCAGATATCGCTGAGAAAAATCCCGAAATACTGATTGTCATTGATGAAGCTTACTTCGAATACTCAGAAGTTACAAACAAGGATTTGATTAACGAATACGATAACATATTCATAATTCGTACAATGTCCAAGGTATTGGGCCTTGCAGGTATGAGGATAGGTTATGGTCTTGCATGTGCTGAGATTATTGAATATATGCACAGAATCAAGCCTGTATTCTCCCTTACCAGATTGTCATTCGTTGCCGCACTCAATACCTTTAGGGATGAGGAATACATCAGGGATTCCATTGAAAAGGGAATCGAATCAAGGCAATACCTGTATGATGAGCTTTCAAAAATCGATTCATTGAATGTTTTCCCATCAAAATCCAACTTCATGCTCATCGGTGTCAAGGATACTGGCTTTACAGCTTCCGAACTGGCATTGGAGCTTATGAAAAAAGGAATAATCGTAAGAGATTGTACCTCATTTAAAGGTTTGGATGAATATTGGATAAGAATCAGTATTTGTACTTTAGAGGAAGATAAAAAATTCATAGAAATTATTAAAGAGGTTTTAAGCTAATGTATGTTGGTGGATCTGTAATATCTACTGTGGAATTTCATGGAAACATGTCCCTGGTTCTTTTCATGTCTGGATGCCCTTTAACATGCAGATACTGTCACAATGTTGAACTTTTGGATGATGTCACTGAAAAGTCCTTTGAAGATATAAAGGAAGAAATTGATTCTTCAGCAGATTTTCTAGATGCTGTTGTTATTTCCGGCGGCGAACCTTTGATGCAAACAGATGCATTGATAGAAATATTCACATATGTTCGCCAGATTGGTCTTAAAACTAAACTGGACACCAGTGGAATATATCCCGATAAAATCAAACAGCTGCTTGATTTGAAGCTATTGGATTTCGTTTCACTTGACGTTAAAACAACATTCTCAAAATACAGAAAAATTACAGGTTCAAATGTGGGTTTTCAGGTAAAAAAATCCATGGAACTTATTAATGCAGATGAAAACGTTCATCTCGAAGCAAGAACTACTTATGTGCCAACACTACATACCAAAAAGGACATTATTAATTTGGCGGATGAAATTGAAGCAGATATTTACACAATTCAACAGTTCAGAAATAAAAATGTCCTTGATCCAGCTCTGGAAAAGGTTGAAGTTCCAAATCCTCATGATTTGGCGGATTTAGCACGTGAAGTCAGGCCTTATTTCAAAGGCATACTCAAAGTTAAGTCAGGGGAATTTGGAGAACAGGTTATAGAATAAATTTTAAGGAGGAGTCTGAATATGCCTATTTTGTCATTTTCAAGTAATGATATAGATGTGATTACTGGTAAGAAAACAAGAACAATACGTAAAGCTTGGAAGACTCCGCTTAAAGTTGGAGACAGGCTGTACTGCTACTGGAATCTGGTTTCCAAAGAAAAGATGAAGATTTTTGAAGCGCTGGTAACTGCTGTCGAAAACATTCCGTTTGAAGAGATTAAGGACAATGACGAGCTGGCCGTAAAGGAAGGTTTTAAGGACTCTCATGATATGCTGAGGGAATTTAAAAAGATGTATGGCGGCCAGATTGATGACTCAGACGAGTTCCAGATAATCTATTTTGAAAAATTGAACATTGACGATTGGAAAGGCGACAAGATAGATGAGAAGGCCATGATTACCAAAAGGGCTGACATTCTATTTGACAGCGGTAAATTCGATAAATCAACAATGTGCTATGATGCCGCTTTAAGACTTGACCCGGACGATGTTTATCTCCTTAACAAGCAGGGTGACAACCTCTCAAGGCTGGGCAGATTTGATGACGCAATAAGCTGCTATGACAAGGCTTTGGAATTTGAACCCGATAACGAGTATATTTTAAATAACAAGGCAATCGCTCTTCTTAATGCAGGAAGACTTGAAGAGGCTTATAAGGCAAGCACTATCGCATACAATTTCCGTCCGAGCAGTCCTATTGTTCTTTATTGGAGAGGATTTATTCTTGAAATGCTTGGAAGGTATGAACAGGCTTTAAGGATTTATGATAAGCTGATTGTCATTGACGGCGAAAACCCTGAAGTATGGAACGCACGGGGCAATCTCCTGACAGATATGGGACAGCTTGAAGAGGCCATACAATCTTTTGACAAGGCTGTTGAAGTTTGTCTGGATGATTCTGAGATGGATGCAAGTGCCATAAACAGGATGGGCAATGCATATATTGATTTGGGAAAATTCGATGAGGCATTGGAATGTTTCAACAAGGCAATTGCATTGGAAAAGAACAACATAGACTTTTTATTGAATAAGGGTGTTGTTTTAATGGAATTGGGTAAATTTGAAGAGGCTGTTGACAGTTTCAACAGAGTGTTGCTTAGAAATCCTGATAATGAGGATGCATTTTTCTTAAAAGAAGAGTGTTTGGAAAACTTTTAATCATTTTATTTTTTACATGTACGTTACATGATTTTATTTGACTATTTTAATAATCCAAATTAATTATTTTAAAACTAGCTATTATTTTAATTATATTTTTCAATAAATTATATGTTTTAATTATATCTTCAATCAATATAATTAAAACAAATTCGGTGATGGTTTTTCGTGTTATTATTTTTTGTATTTTTTGATTAAACTGATTCCCCAATCGGTCATTTCATCAGCTTTTTCCTGTGAGTCGGACTCTGCAAAGCATCTGAAAATTGGTTCAGTTCCGGATGGTCTGATGATTACCCAGCCATCTTCCTTAAGGATTTTAACACCGTCTGTTAAGTCCAATTCGAAATCAGTAGTGCTTTTGATTTCTTCAGCAATACTTGACATCACGAATTCTTTTTGATCGTCAGGACATTCGATTTTCATTTTTTTAGCATAATAAACCGGAAGTTCAGCTACAAGCTCGGACAATGGCTTTTTCTCTTTTGCAACGATTTCCAGGATTTTGGCAACGGTCATGACCGCATCTCTTCCGTAAACGAAATCAGGGAAAATGAGTCCTCCGTTTTCTTCTCCACCAAACAGTCCGTCTTCTTCTTTGAGTTTACGTGCAACAAGCAAATCTCCTACGGCAGTAGCTATTACTTCACCATTGTATTCTTCTGCAATATCATAAATTGCTTGGGATGTTGCAACTGTGGTTACAATGGTTCCGCCATTGTTTTCCTTAAGCATCTGTTTTTCAACAAGGGTGAATGTCTTGTCCCCAAGGACAAAATTGCCTTTCTCGTCAATGCAGATGGTTCTGTCAGCGTCACCGTCGTGTGCAAGCCCGATGTCTGCACCCAATTCCTTTACAACGCTGATGAGTTCCTGCAGATTTTCTTCAATTGGTTCAGGGTCACGGCCTGGGAAAAATCCGTCAGGCTGACCGTTTAGTGTGGTGACTTCACAGCCTAATTTTCTAATGAGGTATGGTGCTGTAAAGCATCCTGCACCGGATCCGCAGTCAACAACAACTTTAAGGTTTGCTTCACGTATTGCGTCGACATCCACTTTTGAGATTGCCTCGTCAACATACTCGTCAATGATTTTGTCGTTGTGGTAAAGCTGACCTATTTCGGAAAACGGCACCCTGTCAGGTTCCTCATCGAAGTATAGCTTTTCGATTGCTAGGTCCATTTCATCCGGAATTCCAATACCGAATTCATCCAGGAATTTAAGGCCGTTATATTTCGGAGGATTGTGTGATGCGGTAATCATGACTCCTCCGTCGTAGTATTTGCGCACTGCGTACTGAACGCCTGGTGTAGGCAAGATTCCTAAATCTACAACATCACATCCACTTGATAAGAGTCCAGCTTTAACAGCTTCCTTTAACATAACTGTGGAGGTTCTTGGGTCTCCACCAACAGCAACGGTTCCTTTAATCAGTGAACCATAACAAGCTGCAAGTCTTGATGCGAACTCTGGAGTCAGGACGTCATTTGCGGTTCTTCTAACTCCGAAAGTTCCAAATAATCGTTTTTTATCAGACATGTTATTAATTCCTATACATTTTTAATATTGTTAATTTTGGTTTTTAGTTAATAAATAACTATTTGTTAATTTGTTATTTTCAGGCTGTCTCCACTTGATAAAATCAGTTCCAGCTCGGAGTTGTATTCGGTAATTTTGCCTGTAACCTCAACCTTCTTGCCCTTGAAATCCGTAATGTCAAGGCTGTTCGTCTGTATCTCTGCAGCCTGCTTTTCAAATATGATCAGTGACATCTGTCCAGTCCCGTCGTTTATGGTTAGAAAGTAGCTGCTTTTCGATGCGGATGATGAGACATCCATGACAACGCAGTCGATGCAGACCTCTTCGTCTATCATTCCACGGTCGATGTCTTCTATTTTCACCTTTTTCACTTCGATTGTGGGCGTAAAGATTAGCATGCCGATTATGCCGATCAGTGAAGTCACCAATGCTATTTTCAGTAATTTGTCATCTGTAATCTCCATAAGTTTTCATTGGTTTTTCTGTTAAAAATAGCCGATAGGATTTCAACTTGTAAAATTTATATTGGTTTGAAAATATAGTATTAGTATGTTTGAAAACATGACAAAGACAGAATTGTATGCGATTTTAACCGGTGTTTTCACCGCATCACTGATTGTATCAAATATAATTGCAGGCAAAACCTTTGACTTTTTCTCATTTGTCCTGCCGTGCGGTGTGATAATATTTCCGGTAATCTACATTGTAAATGATGTTTTGGCTGAAGTGTACGGTTATAAAAAGGCAAGAAACGTTATTCTGCTTGGTTTTTTAATGAATCTTGTTGCAGTAATCTGTTATAATGTTACAATTGCTCTTCCGGCGCCGGTATTTTTTGAAAACTCAGATGCGTTTTCTGTGGTGCTCGGTTCCACTTTCCGCTTATTGGTTGCCAGTTTTGCGGCATATCTGGTAGGGTCTTTAGTCAATGCCAAAATGATGGTTGTCCTTAAAAAGTGGGATGAGGATAAGCTGTTTTTAAGATGTATCCTCTCAACATTGTTCGGTGAAGGTCTGGATGCAATTATTTTTATCACAATAGGATTTTTGGGAACAATGCCTATGGAAGCATTGGTTTTGATGATTGTTGCCCAAGCATTGTTCAAGACAGTCTATGAGATAATAGTATATCCTCTCACAAGACATGTTATTGATAGTGTCAAGGCACTACCAAACTAGTTTCCGGTGTTGTACATGGAAATTAACCTTTCAACGGTGTCCACGTCCATCGGACCCTTATCTTTTCTTATGTTTTTGACAACAGGGAATCTTAATGAGTAGCCTGTTTCATATTCCGGAGATTCGACAATTTCTGAAAATGCAATCTCCAAGACGATTTTCGGTTCCACTTTTATTTCACGGCCTTTTGTTGAAAGCTCAAGCTCTTTCATCTTTCCGGTAAGATATTCAAGTGTGGCATCGTCAAGGCCTGTTGCAGCATATGCAACGCTTTTGAACTCGTTGTTTTCATCCCTTAGTGCAACAAGATAAGATCCGACGAAATCTCCTCTTTTTCCAATACCGTATGTTCCTCCAATGACAATCATGTCCAGTGTTTCAGGCTCTGCTTTGTATTTTAGCATCTTTTTGCCCCTGAGTCCTGGAATATACGGCGCTGTTGAGTCCTTAATCATTATTCCCTCATGGCCGTCATTGATTGAGGTTTCAAACAGCTGCTGGATTTCATCGATGTTGTCAGGGGTACCGATTTTCATTGTACTCAGGTTCATCGCATCAACGGAGGTGTCAACAATCTCTTCTAATGTTTCACGCCTTTTAAGGAGAGGTTCGTCAATCATAGGAACCTTATAAAACAGCACGTCAAACAGGTACAGCTTCAGAGGAACGTTTTCCATTGCCTCTTCAACATTGTGTTTTCTCCTGACCCTGTGAAGGATGTTCTGGAACGGGAGGGGCTTGCCGTTTCTTGTGGCGATTACCTCACCCTCCACGATATAGTTGTCATGAGGGAGGTGCTCTTCAAACAGCTCAACGATTTCAGGCAGTGCATGAGTTATGTTTTCAAGCCTTCTTGTGAATATCCTGATTTCATCGCCGTTTCTGTGAACCTGCAGCCTTATGCCGTCATACTTTGTGTCGCACACGGCGGTTCCAAGCTCCACAAGGATTTCATCCAAAGGAGGTGCAAGCTGTGCAAGCATTGGTTTGACTGGTGTTCCTGGGGTTAAATTGAGCTTTTCAAGCCCTTCGCTTCCTTCCTCCTTGGCGGTTCTTGCAACAACTGAAAAGTCGTTAGTAAGCATCTGAGCCCTTTCAACAACTTTCTTGTCTATGTCAAAGGCCTGAGCTATTGCATCCCTGACGACTCCGTCTCCAACACCGATTCTAAGCTCTTCGGTTATGGTACGGGTCAGGTACTTGGCTTCAGTGGCGCTTGCCTGGCTCAATAATTCAAGGATAACTGCAATTTTACGATTGGTTGACCGGGATCCGCTTATTTGGGATAGCTTACGAAGACTGTTGAAGACAAAATCAATTGTGAGTGGCTGTGAGAAGAATGTCATCTGTGATTTTTTGGCATATAGCTTGATGCATGCAAGACCGATGTCTCCTTCGTCACGAACTGCATCTTCAACTGCAGATTGTGGTGTGCCCACGGCTTCTGCAACTGCTCTTTCAACTAGTTTTCCACCAATTCCAATTTCCTCTGAGCTCCATGCAGGAAATACGACTCCCAAAATCAGAAGCCCGACTTTTTCAATGGTGTCGGAATCCAGTTTTTTAAGGTATTCTGCAATGATTTCAGTTTTTTCCAGTCTTTTTGTAGTTGCCTCTAAAGCAGAGTATACGTCTACCAGTTCTTGATATTTCATTAGAAATCGCCTTTAGCTATTTTTACTGCACAATATTCTCCGCACATTGCGCACATTTCATCATCGTCAAGTTCACACTTGTCACGGTAGGTTCTTGGTTTTGAATGGTCAAGTGCCAGCTCGAACTGTTTTTCCCAGTCAAATTCTTTACGGGCCTTTGCCATTGCCTTTTCACGGGTCCATGCAGACTCAAGACCTTTTGCAACATCAGCCGCTTCAGCAGCAATTTTTGATGCAATGACTCCTTCCTTCACGTCTTCAAGGCTTGGAAGTGACAGGTGCTCTGCAGGAGTTACGTAACACAGGAAATTGGCGCCTGATGATGCTGCAATCGCTCCTCCGATAGCTCCTGTAATGTGGTCGTAGCCAGGTGCTATGTCGGTAACAAGAGGTCCCAGCACATAAAACGGAGCTCCATGACAGATTGTCTTTTGTATTTCCATGTTTGCCTTTATCTGATTGAGAGGCATGTGTCCCGGACCTTCCACCATCACCTGGACGTTGGCGTCCTGCGCCCTTTTGACAAGACCTCCGAGGTTTACAAGCTCTTGAATTTGAGGGATATCGCTTGCATCTGCCAGACACCCTGGCCTTAGGCCGTCACCTAATGACAGTGTGATGTCGTATTCATAAGATAATTCCAGTAAATAATCGTAATTTTCAAACAATGGGTTTTCTTCATCGTTGTGGTTAATCCATGAAGCCATAAAGGTTCCCCCACGGCTAACTATTCCCATCATCCTGTTTGCAGCTTTAAGTTTTTGGACCAGATCCTTTGTGATTCCGCAGTGGAGTGTCATGAAGTCCACTCCTTCCTTTGCCTGATTTTCAATGGCCTTGAAAATGTCGTCAGGGTCCATGTCAATTATTTCCTTGCCCTTGTTTAATGTGATGACTCCCGCTTCATAGATAGGAACTGTTCCGATGCACAGGTCCACTGCATCCATGATTTTCTTTCTGAATAGTGTTAAATCGGAACCGGTCGAGAGGTCCATCAGGGCATCGGCACCGTATTCCTGTGCCAGTTTTGCCTTGTTGATTTCCAAATCGATATCATCGATTTTTGATGATGAACCGATATTTGCATTGATTTTGGTTTTAAGGCCTTCTCCGATACCGCACGGTTTTGAATGGCCGTTAATATTTTTAGGAATGACAACTTTTCCAATGTCAATTAATCTAGCTAGTTTATTTACATCTATATTTTCATATTCTGCAACAAATTCCATTTCCGGAGTTATGTTGCCTTTTTGTGCTTCACTTTTTTGAGTCAAATTTATCCCTCACGTGTTGACTAATCATAAGTAACTTTGTACCTTAAAGTATAATAAATTAATTTTTTATAATATTATATAACTATGAGGTGGTTATATGCAGGACAGACATGTTATCGAAACACTTGGAAAAGTTAAAGTGGTAATTGAAAACGGAGAAATTGTTGAAGTCGGCTCTTCAGAAATGAAATACTGCCCTATGTTTCATGCAATGCACGGCGTCGATGAGCTGAACGAGGAATTCATCAGGAAAAACATCAATTTCAGAATCGAGGACTTTGGAATGTGCACACCGCAGAGAGTAATTGAAATGGATGATGCCGTGACAGTGGGCATTTCAGAAATTCTAAAAACAAACATGGAAAAGGGAAACATCGACTGTGTCGTTGGGGCATGTGACGGTGCGGGAACACTGCTCATGACAAACCCCCGTGTCGTGCAGGGTGTCGGAGGAAGGGTTTCAGGCCTTGTAAGCACAACCCCGATTCCTGAAGTCATTGAAAATCTTGAAGATAAGGGAAGTGTCGTTTTAGACCCTGAAACTGCTGAGCTGAACCAGCTTGAGGGCTTGAAATTAGCTCTTGAGAAAGGATATAAAAATATTGCAATAACCATTCTGCCATCCCCTATGGTTGAGGAAATCAGAAACTATCCTGTCGATGATGATGTTAATGTATACATTTTCGTGGCACACACCACCGGCGCAAAATGCGATGAGGTAAAAATGCTGTTTGAAAACGCTGATATTGTAACAGCATGCGCATCAAAGGCGATTTCCGATTATGCGGATGAGCACAAACCTTACTACTATGGTGTTAAAGTTCCGATTTTCTGTGCAAGTGAAGATGGTCGCAGATTGCTCGACGTAAGGCTTGAAAAAATCAACAAACCTCTGACAACTAACGATTATCCAAGAAATAAAGATGATGCGCCTTATAAATTGCTTTAGGTGAAATGTAATGAAGATAATATTTTTTGATACTGAAACTTCAGGTTTAAACTGCCAAAAATGTCAAATAATTGAACTAGCTATGATTACTGTTGTTGATGGCGAAATTGTTGACCAATATGATAAATTTATCAGATATGATAAGAATTTGCCTAAAAAAATTGTTAAACTCACTGGAATAACTGATGAACTGCTTGATGAGAAAGGTTTGTCTGAAGAGCGTGTTGCAAATGATTTAAAAGAAAAAATGTTGGGATGTGATTGGATGGTTGCGCATAATGCGCAATTTGATTTATCATTCGTTTATGCGTTATTGGAAAAATATTTCCCAAATGAAGTTGATGACATAGTTAAAAATGTTTCTTGGTTAGATACATTATCCGTTTTAAAAGATCGAAAAAATTATCCTCACAAATTAATTGATGCTGTCAAATATTATAAATCAAAAGATGATGATTTTCGACGAGCTATTGTTAATATTAATTTTCATCGAGCTGGTGATGATACAAAAGCATTGTATTATCTAACAAAGGTTATGAAAAAAGAACGTGATGATTTATTCGAATATAAGAATATATTTGGTTATAATCCTAAATGGGGTGTTAGTGGTAAAAAATTCAAATTCATTAAATATAAGAAACAATTTTATCACAATAGAGGTAAATTGCCTCATGAAGAAATTTTACCTAAAAAATAGATTTGGCGATGTTTTGGAGGTTATGGGAAAGATGTCTGTATCTTTCCCATTAAATATGGTTAGAATTTCGTGTAAACGTTATAGGGAGGAAAAAGGAAGAAAATCGGGGGTTTTCTTCCTTACATGTATTGAACTAATTGTTCTTCTTGGTTGTGTCCAGGCTTCACTTTTTCAATTGCTTCTTTAAAGTATTTGTTTGGAATTTCTTTTGCTTCAAGGTTGTTTCTTAATGTTAGCATTGCTGCTTCACGACATACTGATTCAATGTCTGCTCCGACATATCCGTCAGTTTGTTTGGCAAGTTTTTTGAGATCTACGTCTTTTGAAAGAGGCATGTTTTTGGTATGTACTTTAAAGATTGCAAGTCTTGCTTCTTCGTCTGGCTCACTAACTTGTATGTGTCTGTCAAATCTTCCAGGTCTCATTAAACCTGTATCCAAAATGTCAGGCCTATTGGTTGCCGCAATGATTGCAACATCTTGGAGTTCTTCTAGACCATCCATTTCAGTTAATAATTGGTTTACAACTCTTTTTGTAACACCGCTGTCAGTATCATTTCCGCTACGGGCGCCGGCTATTGCATCAATTTCATCGAAAAAGATTACTGTTGGTGCTGCCTGTTTAGCTTTTCTGAAGACTTCTCTTACGCCTTTTTCAGATTCTCCGACCCATTTGGATAGGAGTTCTGGACCTTTGACTGAGATGAAGTTTGCTTCACTTTCGCTGGCTACAGCTTTTGCAAGCAAGGTTTTACCGGTACCTGGGATTCCGTAAAGCAATGTTCCTTTTGGAGGCCTGATTCCTAAACGTTTAAAGGTTTCAGGATGTTTCAAAGGCCATTCAACTGCTTCTTTTAGCTCTTGTTTTACATCTTCAAGACCTCCGATGTCGTCCCATTTGATGTCTGGGATTTGGACCAGCACTTCTCTGAGCGCTGAAGGTTGGATTTCTTTCTGTGCGTTTTTGAAGTCGTCTCCGGTTACTACGATTTTTTCCATCACTTCTTTTGGAATCTCTTCATCGTTTTGGATTTCAGGCAAGATTCTTCTGACTACTCTCATTGCAGCCTCTTTACATAATGATTCAAGGTCAGCTCCTACGAACCCGTGAGTGGTGGAAGCGATTTTATCTAAATCAACGTCTTCTGAAAGAGGCATGTTTCTTGTGTGGATTTCAAGAACTTCTTTTCTCTCTTCAGTGTCAGGCACTCCGATTTCAATTTCACGATCGAATCTTCCTGGTCTTCTGAGTGCAGGGTCAAGTGAATCCGGTCTGTTTGTTGCACCGATTACCACTACTTGGCCACGTGATTTAAGACCGTCCATCAAAGTTAAAAGTTGAGCAACGGTTCTTCTTTCAACTTCTCCATTGGTTTCTTCTCTTTTTGGTGCAATAGCATCCAATTCATCTATAAATATGATTGAAGGTGAGTTTTCTTCTGCTTCTTCAAAGTATTCCCTTAAGTTTTCTTCAGATCCGCCCACATATTTGCTCATGATTTCAGGTCCATTTATTGCAATGAAATGAGCGTCACTTTCACTGGCTACTGCTTTAGCCAGTAAGGTTTTACCTGTACCTGGAGGACCGTGCATCAATACTCCTTTTGGTGGTGCAATTCCTAATTTTTCGAAGAGTTCTGGTCTTTTAAGAGGAATTTCAATCATTTCCCTTACTTTTTTAACTTCTTCTTTAAGACCACCAATGTCCTCATAGCTCACATCAACAAGGTTTCCGACACCTTCGATTTTGCTTACGTCAACAGGACTTTCGTGAAGTTGCACTTCAGTATTTGGTCCTACTATAACGATGTCTTTAGGATTTGTGGATACAACTGCAAATTTGATTTCTTTCATTGCTGGAGTAAAGTCATTCATTAATTCGTCAAATAAACTGTTGAATCCTCTGCTCATACTTGGCCTTGGAGCTCTGATTTGTGATCCGATAATGTCTCCTTGAACCATTACTTTTCCAGCAAATAAACCACGTACGTCTCCTTGTACACGGATATTATTTTCAATTGGAGCTAAAACAACTTTTTTCGCTTCTGTTGCTTTAGTTTTTTTGATTTTAACTTCCCCTCCTATGGTTGCTCCGGAGTTTTTACGAACTAACCCATCAATCCTGATGACTCCGAGACCAATGTCGGTTTGTGAAGGAAGTGCGATAGCTGCAGTTCTTTTTTCTCCAACGATTTCGATTAAGTCTCTTTCTTTAATGTCTAAATCGTCCATGACGTTTGGATCAAGTCTTGCGACGCCTTGACCGACATCCTTTTGAGAGATTGCTTCTGCAACTTTTAGTGTGATTTCATTTTCTGCCATTATATCATCTCCTTTATATGGCTGTAATCTAAATAATTGTAATGTGTCAAAATCTTTTTGTTACTTTTTGTAACTTTATTGACAAACATATCTGTGTATGTTTTACTATATAAATGTTTCGGTTTTTGGGTTTTTCAAATTCCTTCAGAAACTTTTTTATTTCTCTTAAAATGAGTTGTGAATCTATAATTTTATTTGAAATTTGATTAATTTTTTATAAAAATTAAAAATAATAAAAATGTGATGGTTATATTCTAATTGAAAATTTAATTACTTTTAGAAAGTTTAACATTTGTTCGTATTTATCAAAACAATTTATCTTATGGTTCCGCCAAATCCTACAAACAATTTTTCAACATTGTCAATGGCTTCTTTTGTAAGTGATGTAACTTCAAATGTCAGGCTTATTGAATCGTCCGGAATTTGAGGTCCGTTGTATGCATCGATTAGTTTGATGTCAATGATGTTGTGGAAATTTTCAACGGTCTTTTGAATGGTTTCGACATGGACATTTTTGGAAAATACGCAACTGATTGAGCGAGTAACCTTATTCATGTTATCCAGTTTCCATTGGTACAGCTCATTATCCTGTAAAATCTGGATATTTGCAATTCTCAGTTTTTTGATTTTGCTTCCTCTTTTCAGTGTTGCGGTTTTATTGTCGACATTCTCAAGGATTCCGACATGAACTTTTCCTGAGTAAATATGCTTCAGGCCAACTTCCTTACCTATTGAATTTAATAGGGAACTGTATTCATTGCTTAGTGCGCTAATTGCCTTGTCACTTCTACCCAAAGCGTTTGTAATGTCTCCCATATGTTTGGTCGCCTGTATGGCTATTTCAACAAACTTGTCTTCATCCTTTTCATTGATGACGTCTCTAAGTTCAATCACTGATTCAGCAAAGGTGTTTCTTATTTTTGGACCATTGTTGTTTCTTGATTGAATGTTATAGGTCAAGTACGGATTTTGAGCAACAATACGGGCAATCAAATCAATCATCAGATTGTATATCGGACTTTCGTAGTCTTCAGTTTCTGATAGGTCCACTTTCAGCTTTTCAATTGCGGAAGCTGTGGAAATGAATGAGAAATGGGTCAGGACCTGCACGATGCTCATCATGTAGTCGTGCTTTTGTGCTGTTGTTTCGATAACTCTCATGTTCTTGCTTTCCAGATACTTGTAAACCCTGTCATACCATTTGCCTTTTTTGTCAGGGGTTAAAACGATGACCTGGTTGTCAAGCCTTGTGGTTCTAGGACCAAAAATAGGGTGTGTCGGAATATATTCAACTGGTTCCGGCAATGATTCTGCCATAGTTTTTGACGGTTCTTCCTTAACTGAGGTCACATCAACCATGAGGGAACCCTCTTTCATAAATGGTGCCACCTCTCTGATGACGTCTGAAGTATATTCAATAGGGACTGCCACAACAAGCACATCACTGATATTTGCAAGCCCTGCATTTGACTCTATATAATTCACATTTAAGTCATTAGCGATTGCTCTGCCTTTTTGATGGTCTCTTCCTGTAATGTATACGTCAAAATCATCTCTAAAATAATATATTAAAGTTTTTCCTAAACCGTCAGTTCCACCGATTATTCCAACATTCATAAGAATTATTTTGTTTTTTTAACTATTTAATATGATTTGTAAAAAAATTAATGCATAAATGATTAATGATTAATCGGATTTCTGGTAATATTCTGGGCTGCACGGTTTCAAATGGCAGGTGCTTGTTCTTTTTGAAATGCAGTTATAGCAATTTTGACAAAAGCTTTCACCATTGCCTTCGATTTTCCAGTCCACCAAAAAGCTCGGATCCGCTACAAACGGCTTTTGCATGGAAACGAAATCGATATTTGTGCCGTTTAGGATATTGTTTATCTGGTTTTGTTTTCGTAATCTTCCTCCTAAAATGACCGGAATGTTGACCTCGTTAATTATTTTTTCAGTTGCGTCAATCAACGGATTTTTCTCATCATTTTCATATTCCTGAAATTGCGGTAGAATAGGTTGGGTAATCTGAAGTGAATCAACGCCATGCTTTTCAAGCAATTTTGCTATTTTTACAGTTTCTTCAACAGTCATTCCATCTTCAGTTCCGTCAAATGCGTTCAGCCTGCAGTTGATGTGCAGTTTGGTATTCTGCTTTATGACCTTGATTAGCTCCAGCACCATTCTCAATCTGTTCAGGGTGTTTCCACCATAATTATCATCTCGGAAGTTTGATGATGGGCTGATGAAGCGACTTAGGAAATAACTGTTTCCAAGAGCCAACTGAATCCCGTCAAAGCCTGCAAAGTCCATCTTCTGTGCGGCTATGATATGGTCGGTTTGGATTTTTCTGATGTCTTCAATTGTCAACTCTTCAGGCTTCAAATCCTGTTCTGTTCTTTTGTTGAAATGCACAAAGCCCAACTGGGCAAAAATAGGAACGTCATAAACGTGAACAAGATCTGTCAGGTCTTTTGCTTCACGAACAAAACGTGTATAGTTTACAGTGTGGGAGGTTTTTGAGAAAACGTCCCTTGGATATAATGAAAACAGTTCGGTGATTATCAATCCGACACCGCTTGCGGCAATATTCTCATATCTGTTATATATTTCAGGGGTCAGATTTCCGGATGCTTCTCTTTCGGATTCAAACAGCCCTGTTCTAACGATTCTGCTGTTAAGCTTCAGTTCTCCAAATTCGCAAAAGTCAAACAAATCCTTCATGATATACTATTGGGTTTTTAATGATATATATTTGGGATGAACATTGGGTTAATTTCATTAATCATTAGCGATAAACTATTTTTGAAAGCATGAAGATTATAAAACAAGATACTAAAGAAGGGATAATTGAAGTAGTTCCCGAAACATTGGACGACCTGTGGCATTTGTCTCACATTGTTGAGGTTGGAGATAATGCATCCTCTAAAACAACCCGTCGTATTCAGGACAACACTGGAGATAAGCTTAGAAGCGACAGGGGAGTAAAAAAGACCTTTTATTTGGGTTTGGATATAGAAAACATTACTTTCCATTTGTTCACAGGCAAATTGAGATTAACCGGAGTCATTACGAAAGGTCCTGAAGATCTGATTCCCCTCGGCTCACACCATACGCTGGAAGTCAAGCTCAACACACCTATCACAATCAGAAAGGAAAGATGGCCGAAATGGGCAATCAACAGACTCAACCAGGCTATTGAAGCTTCTAAAAAATTATCAGCAATCATTGTTGTTCTTGAAGATGACACTGCAACACTCGGTTTGATGAGACAGTTCGGAATTGAGTATTACGGTCCGATTAAAGGCCATGTTTCAGGCAAAAGGATAGTGGATAAAAACAGGCAAAAAAACATCATTCAGTTTTATGAAAAGGTTGTGGAATCCATTGTCAAATTCGATTCAATTCAAAATATAGTTATCGCAGGACCCGGATTTGTAAAAAATGACTTTTATGATTATCTAAAAGAAAAACATAATGACTTGGCCAAGATATCAATTGTGGAAGCAACAGGTTCCGGAGGTCGTGTGGGAATCAGTGAAGTTCTCAAAAAAGGGACTGTGGAAAAGCTGACCTCGGAAAATAGGGTAGCTATTGAAATGGGAGCCATAAATAAATTGCTTGAACAAATTGGCAGAAACTCATCAAAAATAGCTTATGGTATAAGGGAAGTAAAAAATGCAATTAACCTTGGCGCTGTCGGAGAACTGTTGATTTTAGACACTAAAGTGGCCAGTGAAGGCATGGGCGAGATGATGGACATGGTTGAAAACATGAAAGGAAACGTCATGGTAATCAGCAGTGAACATGAGGGCGGCAAGCAATTAGAAAGCCTTGGAGGAATGGCCGCTATTTTGAGATATCAAATAACTTAATTTTATATAACATTAATTATTAAATTTATTATTGTTAGATTGAATTTTAAGACTCGTGATTTATATGTACGCATCGATAGTATTTGCATTAATTTTTGTTTTTGTTTTATCCTTACTGGGAACTGCTGTTTTAGACATTATTTTCAGATTCCTGGGTAAAAGGGGCTATTTAGGGAATTTGTTTCCTAATGTTCGTGGTGGAATTCCAAGAGGTATTGGATTAGTTCCATTTTTGATATTGTCTCTTTACTTTTTGCCGGGATATAACAGTCTGATTTTAATTATTGGTATATTCGCATTTATCGATGACATGATGGGAAGAAAAAAATCTCCATTAGGAATAGAATGGGGACAGCTTTCACGAGGTATTGGAATCATCTTGGTGATGGTTGCTGGTTTCATCCAGGGATTGGGTGTTTCCTCAATTTTCATAGCGTTAATGGTTCAGCCACTTAATATTTCAGACATGCAACCTGGATCTACATGTATAGTCACAATAATAATGTCTGTCTTAACAATGATTATCATGATTCTTGTCGGTTCAGGTGACGCTGCTGAACTTCCAGCATTCTACACTCCATTACTCTTGCTTATAGTCTGTTTAGGATACTGTCCACTTGATTTTTCAGGAAAAATCATGTTGGGTGAAGTAGGAAATCATGTATTTGGTGTAGCATTGGGCGTTTCATTCTACATAGCAGGAGGGCTGGCTGGTGTAATATTACTGTTCCTTGTAACCACAGCACTGATTGCATTTGTCAGAAGAAACAACCTGAAAGTATTCTTCAGACAAAGATTAAGATTGCTTGACCCTACATTCGGCGATTACTTCATGGATGTTTTAACAGGAGGGGGTTTAGGAGACCTGCTTAGAAAATGGATTTTAAAAGATCAACAGCCTATTGTTACAAATCCTTTATTGATTAACCTTGGGTTCAGACGGTTATTATACAATCCGCATGCGTTGCATCCAAAAGCATACGTTCCAAATGAACCTCCAAAATTAAAGTTAGGTAGATAACATGAAGACATTACTTGTTGTTACTGGAAGGGGATTAGGTGGAGATGCAGCTATTGCTCTCAATTTAATAAAATCACTTGAAAAAAGAGGAGTTCAATGTGAAATCGCTCTTGATGAATCCGCTCCGGGAATATTATTTAAAAAACATGGTTACTCATGGCATAAGATTTCCATTCCTCAGGCGGGAGGGCATGCAGCTACAAAACTGTCCGCAGCAAAAGGAGCTTTAAGGCTGATCACTGCAACTTTCAAGGCAAGAAGCTTAATCAAACGTGAAAAGTATGATTTTGTCATAGGCGTTTTAGGCGGAGGTGCAATTGTCGCATCTGTTGGAGCCAAACTCGCAAGAAAAAAGGCATTTTCATTAGTTTCAACACCAATAGATTCTAAAGTTTGCCCTAAATTCAATGAGTGTTTCATTTTACCTGATTTGGATAAGTTCAGATTTGACGTCCTTCCAAAAAACACTGATAAATCTTATTATCCTCTGCCTCAGGATGCAGGTGATGGGGATAAAAATATCGGACTTTCCAAGCTAAAAGAGTACTCCAACTTCGATGAAAACAAAAAAACCATAGTATTTTCATCAGGTTCATCTATTTTCAAAGGAATGATTGATGGGGTTTGCAATGTGGCGGACTTCACTGACGAATATAATCTTGTTTTGGTTGGTCTTCCGTTGCATGATGAGTATCTGGATGAAATCAAAAAGAGAAACATTATCTATGCAGGTTATGTTGACTGGATAAATCACCTGTTTAAATATGCTGATTTGGCAGTATTGACCGATGACGGTGTATCCCTTCAGGAAGCATTGTGCTGTGAAACTCCAATCGTGACATTGACTCATGTAAAATGGGGAAGATATCAGAACATGGCAGGAGTGTTTAAGGGAGCTATTTATGAGTGCGCTGTCAGTGATGTTGTAAAAGGAATCCGGTATGCATTCGACAATATGGAATCCATGAAGGTAAATGCATCAAAGTACGGTAAGCTTTGTATGGAAGCCGGTGATGTTCTGGCTGACAAAATGCTAAAAAAAGTTAAATAGTGGTAATTATAACCACATATTTTTTATAATTTTATAATTGGAATCTGTAGACGGATGTATTTCTAAAAATTCACCATAATCATCCAAATCATAATCCATTCTCATTAAATAAGACAGGTATGCCACATCGCTTGTAGATGATGGGGATATGGAATTGATTCTATTTATTTTATTGTTTTTCTTATCGAATTCCACTTCAGTATATCCTGTATCTCCGGTTAATATTTTCCAAAATGCGTGAGGTCCTGCAATTCCAGGTATTCCAATTGTTGCCTTGTCATCTTCACTGCACTGGGATTTTTCATTTCTGACAAAGCTGACTTCAGTGTTCAAGCTTAAGGTTTGAGGAATGCAACTGTAGCTTACCTTATTTGCATAGCCAGCCATATTCCTTGCAGCTGTGATACCTTCCATTCTAGCAACGGGGGTTAGCTGATATCCTCCGGTAACATCTCCTGCAGCATATATATTTTCAACATTAGTCTTCATCATTTCATTAACCTTGATGGTTTTGTCATTGTTTAGCTCAACGATTCCGTCGGCGATTTCACTGTTGGGAACCCTTCCTGTTGCAAAAAATGGAACTCCTTCGAGCTCTTTGTCATCGTCGGTCAGGACTTTATTTTTAAAAGCCTGCTTGATGTTGGTATTCTCGTAGACATTGACGTCAGGAATAATATGTTCCAAAATGTATTTCCTTGCATTTTCACCGATTTCTTTTAGGAATGATGATCTTGCAAGAACATTGACTTCACTGCCTAATGTGGAATATATGTTAGCTATTTCACAGGCAATAATTCCTCCACCGATAATATTGAGCTTTTCAGGAACTTTATCAATCTTTAAAATGTCCTTGTTGGTCAATCCGTATTCGCTGCCTTCTATGTCTGGAATGAATGGGCGAGCTCCTGTTGCTATGAGCAGGTTGTCATATTCAAAGCTTTCTCCATTTACTTTAACGTTATCTCCGTCAATGGCAGCTTCCCCATAGATGATGTTATTTCCAAAGCTTTCGTTTTCCATTTGGTTCAAATGTCTGAGCTTTTCCTGGGTTTCAACTATTTTTTCAACTATTTTTTCATAGGATATGTCAAGCTGACTTTTTATAAATCCGTAATTGTTGAATCTGTTTGCTGAATCTATAAATTTTGTAATGTCCGTAAGTGCACAAACAACCATGCATCCTTCATTTAGACATGTTCCGGCAATATGATTTTTTTCAATTAAAGTAACGTCTTTTCCTAATTTTCCAAGTTCAAGGGAACCTAATCTCCCTGCAGGTCCTGAACCGATAACAATATTCTCCATTAAAACACCTATTTAGATAATTTTATATAATATCAGTTTAGTAAATAGTATATATTAAAATTTTGGAGATGAGATTTATGTGTATTGCAGCACCTGCTCACGTTGTTGAAATTAACAGAGAAGAAAACTGGTTATATGCAGATTTTGGTGGAGCAAGACAACAAGCTAAATTAGACCTTTTACCTGAGGTAGAAGTAGGTGATTACGTTTTAATTCACGCTGGATATGCAATTGAAAAATTAACTGAAGAAGCTGCTAAAGAATCTTTAGAAGCTTGGGAAGAACTTTTAGAAATTCTTGAAGAAGAAGATAAAGAATTAGAAATGGCAAGAAATCAATAAATTGATACTCTTGTTACTCCTTTTATTTTTAAAAATTCATTTATTAAATCACCTTGAACTGGTTCTTCAGTGATTATTGTTAAGGATGGTGTCTTTTGAAGCTCTGTGTCTTCAGCATAAGCCTGTCTGATACCAATTCCTTTTTCTGTAATTAATTTTGTTGTTGCAGCGAGAATTCCTTCGCTTTCAGATCCGACTTCAATTTCAATTACGCCCAATTCTAGATTTTTAGCAATGTTTTTAAGAAGTGTTCCTGCTGGAATGATGTTTGAAAATAAGTTGTTTAATTCCTCGTCTTCTTGTATTACTTCTATTGTTGATTTTATCGCTCTTCTATCTACTTCAGCAGCGGTAGCCAATGCCTTATCACTGATTTTTAGATTGCCGCAGTAAATTTTTCCGTCATCATTTATTGATAATCCTAATTCGATCATTTTTTCTGCAACTCTGATACGTGCAGGGTATTTTTTAAATTTTTCATTTATTCTTTCCCACATTTTAATCATCATTCCAACTTTTTGTACATTTATGTTTTTTTATGTTGAAGGTAGTATTTAAAAATTTTGATGAAAAAACGTGATGGGATTTTTAATAGTATGTAAATCTCTCAAAAAATAACGATAAAGTTGTCAAGTAAAATGAAAATGTCTTTAAAAATAGTTAGAAGTAGGCTAGATGGGATTCGAACCCATGACCTCCCGGTTATCAGCCGAGCGCGCTAACCAAGCTGTGCCACTAGCCTATACAATTTGAATGACAGTTAACTGTCAACACTTATACTTATATTAATTGCTATATATAACTGTTTCGGTTATATATAGAATTAAATAAGATTTTGAAAAATTTATCTATTAATCATTTCGTTAATGGAGTCTGCCATAGCATGTCCTTCAACGATAATTTTTGCTTTTTCAATACCTTCAACGTTTTCAGCTCTAATTTTAGCATCAGCTGCAATACGTGTGATACTCATACAACCTGGATTGGTTGGTTTGAGGATAATTTCAGCTTGATCTCCGTCTACGGTAATGTTTTGTACAATGCCCATTTCTACAATACTGATTCCCATGTGTGGGTCGTTAATTACAGAAACAGCATCTTTAATCTCATTTACTAATTCTTCTGACATTTTAGTGTCTCCTAATTTTTTGTACTTATAACTTTTAAACTTATCGTATATAAATGATTTGTTTTAGTTATGAAAAGTTACTTTAATCTGTGCTTCAGTTTCACACCAATACCATTGTCACATTCTTCCATCTCACGACCGGTCATTACGGCTTTCCCGACACCTACTGCGACATCATCCTTAACCACGACAACTTCATCGTTTGGAATGATATTGTGGTCAGCCTTATCAATTCCAGGTGCAAAAACGGTATTTGTTGTAAGGTCGAAATCAATTTCCACTATATTGATTCCCAAATCTTTCAATATTTCGCCGCCAGGCAGGTTTAACCTGTATAATCCATGATCCTTATTGAATAATGCGAGCTGTTTTCCATCAGACAAAATTCTTTTGTGGTACATTCCTTTGGTTTTGACATTATCCGGGATGAACTTGTCTCCATTTTCACCGAACTGATATTTTGCTATGGACCTTAACTCGTGCAAGGTCTTTTCCCTTCTGTTGACCTTCTGATGATTTTTAAGTTCCATCCTCAAATTGTACAATGATTCCGGGGATGTTGGTCTTTCATCAACACAGACATTGACAAAGTCGTCCAGATATGCCTCTGCAGATTGGAGGTATCCTCCGGCAAGATTTGCAACAACCTGCTTTCCTCTGGTGTATTTTTCTATTAGTTTTCCGCTTTCTTCAATTTCATCTTCGGACCATTTGCCGGTGGTGCTTACATCATATGATTGAATAGGGAAAGTATTTTCAAGTTCCCTTGGACAGATTCCGAAAGGGGAAGTAACAATAAGCTCCTGATAGGATCTTGTCAGCTTTCTAAATTTCTGATGGGATTTTGAGTTGGAATAAGGTTTTTTCATACTGCATGGCAATAATACTACAGTGTCTCCAAGAGGTTCCATCATTTCCATTCTTTGTCTCCATCTGACCGCTTCGGGACGATAGAGGGATTCTTCACTTGAACAAATTACTTTCATACTATTCCTCAAAAGATTTAATTAATTCGTTATCCATTTCAATAAGTCGTTCAATATTATCGTCGGGATCATCAATTCTGCGCTTCCATTTTTCTATAACATACTCAACACTGACTTCCTCGCTGCCGCTCACCAGATTATCCGCATGGGCAACAATCTTTTCTTCAAGTGTTTGGGGAACATATGACTTTTCCGGAAGGCCTAATTTCTTTGATTCCTCTTCAGTAATTCCGGCACCTATGTGTCTTTCGATTATATTTAAAACATCTTGGTCATATCCGTATTTTTTGGCGATTTCAACTCCTACGATTGCATGTGTGATGTCATGAGTCTTTGATCTTCCAATATCATGCAAAAGAGCGCCTTTACGGATTAAATCGGTATCTGCATTTTCAAAATTAGAAGCTATTTTCATAGCTTTTTTATATACTGCTTCACAATGTGAAATGACATTTTCAGGAGTATGTTCTTTTTTAAGTAATTCTTTTTCCATTTTATCTATTTATTTTTTTTATTAAAGGAATTAAAATTACTTTCAACCATTTTCAAATCTTCTTTGATTTGTTTGATGTTAGCAGCATTGTCCTGGAATTCCAATTCTTCCATACAAACAGGGCACAGGAATTCATAATCGGATGCATCATCAAAATCAAATCTGACGTGACCCTGTGGGCAAACGAAAAACATGTTGTTTTCTTCACGTTCCAATTCCTCAGTGAGCATTTTAATGTATTGCTCGGAATCTTTTTTGATATGGTTTATGACTTCTTCTTTTTCAAATTTCCAGGCATATGTAAACCATTGGGTTTCAGGGTCTTTACTTCTTTTATAACTAGCTAATCCCATATCGTAAAGTTTGTAAAGTATTTTTCTAACGATATTCAATTTAATTTCTGTTTTTTTAGCAATTTCTTCATCAGTTTCAACACCATCGATTAATGCTTCAACAATTGGCAAATTACTTTCGTCTTCAACAACATTGGTTAATAAAGTCTTTACTAATGGATCATCTATCATTTAATTTCCCCTAATTGCATTTTACTGGTTTTATTATCATATTTTTTCCGGAAGTGAAAATAAAAAACTATAAAATTATGATAATATTAAGTTTAGTTTTGTTTTTAGTATTATAAAAATATATCTATAATATTACTGTTTTCTAATAATTACTGCAGGGGTGTGAGTAATTGAATCCAGGGCCTCAACTGTGACTTCATCAATTTCAGTTCCGAGAACTGCCTTGACGCTGTGAATTGTCTTCATTTCTGTGGATAGTGATCTTTGATAGTCTTCGGCAATGTTTGCAAATTTCAGTGCGGTTTCAACGTCAATTTCTTCACTGCATCCGAGAGGGGTTGATCCCATATTTTCGGACAGCTGTCCTTTGAAATATCCGAAAAATCCGTTGTCGGCATCAATTCCGTCAATGGCTATCGGAAGGCCTGTAAAATACTTTCCGTTTTTCATGTATGTCGCATCGGTGTCGATAATCATCACGCACACGTCCTTTCCGATTTCCCGTTTGATTTCCTTTGCAATCTTTTCGGGGTTTTCAGGAAGCAGTGATACGAATGTTCCAGGAGCATTGCTTAAATCGATACCTGCTTCTGAAGCTGGTTTAAGCGCATGTTTTAACCCGTACAATTGAAGCACCACTTCCTTGTGGGCCTTTGTCTCTTCAGGCAATTTTCTCAGGTTTTTTATTGTCCTTTCCTTGATTCCGAGAAGAGGTCCCAGAACATATCCCCACAGGTACTTGCTCCAGACGGTTGTCAGGAATTTTGCGGTCAGTGACGGTGTGTATTTTGCCTCGTCAACCAGTCTGTTCTGTGAAACGGAAATTGGTGTTTCGGCTATTACCAGATAGTCATCATCCTGCATCAGCCTTTTTGCAGGCTCAATTATTGCACTCAAATCATCATTAGGCTTTATATATCCTGTCTCAATTGGAATTACAATATAATCTTTAATAATCACATGTTTCGTATTTTCTAAACCTGTCATAAAAATCTTTAATAATTTAGTTACATAGATATATTAACATTATAGAGTTAATAAAAATTATCTATAAGGTTGTGTAATTTATGGCAAGAAAATTCATAACATATTTTGACAAAGAGGGTAATGATTATACTGATGAATTGATTTTGGCTGTTAAGGATAAATTAGATATCTCTGAAAACATTAAATATATTTTAATTGCTTCAACAACCGGTGAATCTGCATTGAAACTTGCTAATGCCATTGATAATGATGAAATCACCATTATTAATGTTTCCCATAATGTTGGATTCAGCGGTGACAATGAATCTGACATTTCCGAAGACATGGTTAAGAAACTGGAAGCTGAAGGAATTAAAACCTATCAGGGATTGCACGCATTCAGCGGTGCTGCAAGAGGGGTTACAAACAAATATGGCGGATTCTCTCCATTGGATGTTGTGGCCGATACCTTGAGAATGTTTTCCCATGGTGTTAAAGTCGCTGCCGAAATTTCCCTGATGGCTGCAGATGCGGGATTAATTCCTGTTGGGGAGGAAATTATCGCTATTGGAGGCAGGGCTCATGGTGTTGATACTGCAGTTATTTTGACTCCAGTAAATTCCAAAAATCTCTTCAACATGAAGTTCCATGAAATCATTGCAATGCCAAGAGATTAAATATATTTTACATTTTTGAAAATTTCCGTAATATATTTAAATATAGGTGCATTTAAATATTAGTTACGATAGAAATATTTAACAATTAATTTTAAATAGCAGAGTAAGTGGGGTTAATTTGTGAAATTTATAGATGATGCAATCAAAGAATCCGAACAAAGAATGGAAGAGAAAGCGCCAGAAAGAATCTCTTCAGACATAGATGAAGATCTTATTAATATTATTCAAGGTGTTAAAACTAATATATTTGTTGTTGGTGCCGGAGGCGCTGGAAACAACACCATTACTAGATTAAATGAAATGGGTATCGAAGGAGCAACAACAATCGCTGTCAATACTGATGCTCAAGATTTATTTTACTGTCAATCCAGCCAAAAGATTCTTTTAGGAAGACAAACTTCCAAAGGATTAGGTGCAGGTGGAGAACCAGCAGTTGGTGAAGAATGCGCTGAAGAAAGTGAAGATGAAATCAGAGATGATTTAGAAGGCGCAGACATGGTATTTGTCACCTGTGGTCTTGGTGGAGGAACAGGTACCGGTTCAGCTCCAATCATTGCTAAAATAGCTAAAAAATTAGGAGCTTTAACTGTTGCTGTTGCTACCATGCCATTTTCTGCAGAAGGTATCAAAAGAAGAGAAAATGCAGAACAAGGTTTGGAAAAACTCCAAGAAGCTGCTGACACTGTAATTGTAATTCCTAATGATAAATTATTAGAAGTTGCACCAAACTTACCTTTAAATAAAGCATTCATGGTTTCTGATGAAATCTTAGGAAGAGCTGTTAAAGGAATCACTGAATTAATTACCAAGAAAGGTCTTGTAAGTTTAGACTTCGCTGATATCAGAAGTATTATGAGTGGTTCTGGAATGGCTATGATCGGTATGGGAGAATCTGACTCTGGCGACAGAGCTTTGGAATCTGTACATGAAGCTTTAAGCAGTCCTTTATTAGACATTGACATTTCAAATGCTACTGGAGCTTTAGTGAACATTTCAGGTAGTTCAGATTTAACATTACACGAAGCTGAAAAGATTGTTCAAGTTGTTGCAGACAAATTAGATCCTGAAGCAAATATCATTTGGGGTACTCAAATCGATGAAACTCTCCAAAATACTGTCAGGACTACTGTTGTTGTTTCTGGAATCAAAAGCAACTTTGATGTTAATGTTGAACCGGAAATCAATACTGATGATGATGCTTCAGAACCAGATTCTGCAAGTGATCAGTTAGATAGCTTTATTGATGGAATTTTCTAATTCCATTTCAATTATTTTTTTTAAAATGCAAACATTTATTAATGTTTAAATTATAAATTATTTTATTACTATTTTATTATAATTCATAAAATTATGATTTTTTCATAGTTTTTTTATTTTGGGTATTCAAATGAACGTACAAGAAGAGTTTAATAAATTTATCAAAGACAGTAAAAGAGTATTAAAAGTATCAAGAAAACCTGATGGCAAAGAATACATGGAACTCGCTAAAGTAGTTTCCATTGGTGTTGTAATTGTTGGGGTTATTGGTTTTATTATAGTTTTATTAGGTTCTTTAATTGGTTTATAAACCAATTTTTCATTTATTTTAATCTCAATTTTCATTATAATAAAATTTTGTAATCCACTTTTTTACTTTTAAAAATGTAATTTTTTAAAAAGTTTTATATATCATTACATAGATATATCTTAATATTATAGAAATCTTGATTTTCAAGACATTGTTTTTCTTGAATAATTATGGCTTTTATAATAACTTTTAACTTAATGTATGAATTTATCTTATTGGATTATTCAAACTAATATTTTATTTTAGTTTATTAATCAATCAGATGATAATTTTTGAACCTATTGAAGATAGGGGATCGCTTAGTAAATTTTCACATTAGTGAATTACCTAAGAATCCACATTACATTTGTGGAACTTCAATTATTTAGTCAAATATTAAAATAGGTGAATTTTTCATGGAAGAATCTAATAGTTCCATATATGCTCTTAAGACCTCTGCAGGTCAAGAAAGAAATGTAGCTAGACTTTTAGCTCGTAAAGCTAGAACCATTGATGGCGTAGGCATTTCTTCAATTCTTGTTCCAGAATCTTTAA
>NZ_CAMJCX010000008.1 GCF_946404245.1 uncultured Methanobrevibacter sp. | reverse complement strand
TTTGTTGTGCTGCAAGCATGATTTCACCAGTGTGGTTCATTAAAGTTTCCATGTGATTTGGTGCACCTGCAATGGAGGTGTGGTCACCGGTACCGTCAACTTTAAGTCCGTATTTGATGAAAGTTCTTATATCATGTTGAAGACAGTTTAGAGGTCTTCCAGCGAAGAATTCCAAATCGTGAATGTGAATGTCACCGGACATGTGTGCGTCTGCTAAGTGTGCTGGTAACATTTTTAATAATGCGTATTGTTTTAATGCTTCGTCCGCTACATGTTTGTGAATACTTTCAGGGTTGTGGATCATGTTTGCGTTGTCCCTGTTACCGTTTTCGATGAGTGAGGTAATGTTGTATACAGGGATACCTAAACGGGTGTAACGGCTTCTTAAGTCTTCTAAACCGTATTCAATCAATTTGGTGTTGACCATTTCCCTGATCATTGGAGCGGTCAAGTATTCCACATTTAATTTTTTGAGTTCTTTCCAGGTTTCAGTAGCGATTTCAAAAGCAGTTTCTTGGCTAGCACCGGTTTCTTCAATTAAGGTGTTAGCGATTTTTGATAAGTCGAATGCTTCAATAGTATCTCTGGAAGTACGTACTTTTAATTGGGTACTTGCTAAGTATTTGTTTGCGATTTCTGGGTCGATGTCTTCTAAACATTCGTGAACGATTTTTTTGATTTCTTTTGTTTTGATTCCATCGTATAATTGAGATACTACGGTAGCTACGATTTTATCTGATTCAAAGAATGGGGTTTCAACCATTACTAATGATTTTAATAGCTTTTCGTAACTGAATCTTTCTTTAATTCCGTTATTTTTTTCTACATTGATTTTAACGGATTCTTTTAAATTATTTCCTAATTCTGATATTTTTTCCATTTTTTTCACACCATTTTTCCTACGTTTTTATAAAAATGAAAGTTACGAGAGAGTGCTCTCTCAGCTGTATTAACTATATGTTTGGACTTGTATAAATATTGTTCGATTTAATACGAACAAACAAGTTCTATAGTATACGAACATATAATTAATAATTGGTTTTCAAAGTATATAAAATGTTCGTCTTGTCACGAACAATATTATTCTACTCTGAAATTTATTATATAATTATAATATAATAACAAAAGCGCTAGAGCATTTGATGAGTAATGCTCTAGAAGAATACGTCTAATGAACTTTGTTTGGACTTGTCACTTTCGAAAAGTGACTTGATACCGAACTCCTGAATCTCAAGACGCTGTCTCAAGTATGGGGAAATAGGATACCTGTCAATCAGCTCTTGTGAAATCTCAAGATACTTAGTAACTGATCCCTTTGACACGGAAAGAATCAGGTTTCCTCCACATTTTTGACATTTTCCGGTAAGCGGCATTCTTCTGTATTTCGATCCGCACTTGGTACATCTCACCTTCTGCTTGGAAAATGCTCTGGAGTTACCCATGATGTCAGGTAAGAAATGGGAAGAGAGAACCTTTTCCACAACTCCACGTTGGTCAACAGCCCTGATGGTTTCTGCAAGAGCAATCTGCGCTTCAACCTTTTCCCTCATTGACGGCAAGGTCTTGTAAAGACAGATTGTAGGTCCTGCATGAATGCTTGTGGTGTGGTGAGAAAACATCAGTCCCTCATACTGCTGCGGTGTTCCCAAATGCATTTCCACATTGTCAATGTATTCAAGGACTTCAGCAGGCTTGTGTGGAGTGTATGTCTCTTCATAAAATTCTACAGGGAATCTCTCGAATATGTCCAGGTTGTGGGACTCGTCATCTATCTCTTCAGGGTCAATTCTTGTGGATAAAACTAAAGGAGCGTCCATACTTCCTCCTCTAGTGTTCGGTAAGTATGATTTTGAAAAGTTGATTATCGCATCCAACAATAACATTACAGCATCCTCGTCACTGTCGCAGTTTCTACGTTTTGCTGAATGGAAATACGGGTGAGCATAGCATCCAAGCGCCTTGGTGAATCCGACAATTCTGCCGAGAACACCCGCTGAAGTGTGCGGTGCAAGTCCGGCCACCAAATGGCCTATAAGGTCGCTTTTCTCTTTAACGTTATAGAACGGTTCCATTCCGTAGAATCTTGTAAGCTCATCGTCAATGAACTGTGCTGTCCTTAAAAGATATTCTCCGCAATTGTCTGAAATCACGATATCCTGAACCCTAAGTTCAATGATTTGGTCTTCGTTTTCGATAGGGTTTCCGTAACAGTCCTTTTCATAGCCCATCTCCTTGAGCTTTTCAACGGTAACACCGATTTCCTTTGGAACAAAGTGTGTAAGCGGCAGGTCGGTTGAATCGTGTCTGATGGTTCCGTCCTTAAATGTGAATACGTCATTTTTGGCTCTGAGTATTCCCTTTTCAAGTGGTTCAGCAAGCTTTGCTTCTGAAATCATACCTACAACACCTTTTACCTCATCAACCCTTCTTACTTTAACGTTGTCTGATGCTTTTTTAAGCATTGCCGCAAGAGGGATGCTGCCGTTTCTAGGAGGCATGATTTCTGTAGGGCTTCCACATTTCGGACATAGTGAATTGTTGGAGCTGATTCCACATTCGGGATTGGTACATTTTCTGCTTGCAATTTCCACTTTTATGCTTCCTTTTTTAGCTGCAGTTGCAATAAGTCTTCTGGAACCTCCATAGTTTCCGATTGGGAACAGTCCGTGTGGTGCAGGTCTCATAAGTCTTTCTTTGGATTTTTCAGGTCTACCTACACGGGTACCGATGTATGCAGGGGCCTTGTTTTTTATTTCGACAGGTGAAACCTCATTGACAGCCTCTATTGTTGTGTCTTTTTCAGGCAATTTCTTTGTCAGGGTAGTTAAAAGCGCATAGGAGTGATCCTTGTCGATTATGATTTTGCCGTCCCTGACTGTATGAGGAACACCGATGACTTCAAGAACCCTTTTAGGATAAGATAAATCTAAAGTAATTCCTTCATTAGGTTTGTATGTGCTTTTGCACTTCATAATCAAATCGATTAAGCTGTTCAAATCTGCAATGGTAACATCATTGTAGCAGTATGTGTATTTCGGATGAAGCGGAATGTCATATTCCTTGGACAGTTTAAGAGCCTCGACAGCAGGCAGATAGTCATATTCAAGGCTGTGCAAGTCCAAGTCATTGTTGTTTTCATCGAATTTTTCGCTGCGTGTTAACAGTTGAATCCACCATTCCTCAACCCATCCTGAAGGGTATAAAGGCTGGTTGTTTCTTAAGAATTCCCCGAATGCAACAAGCATGTCTCCGAGGAATAATATTTCAACAACGTCCTTTTTGACTTCCCGTGCCTTTTTGACACTGTTTAAAATTAAAACGTCACCATTTTTGAGTTTCACGATTGGCCCTTCGATTGAATCCACCGGAACTACACAGTTACCTTTACCAGGGTATTCGATTTTAAGCTGTGTTCCGACAGCCAGAAACTCAAGCAGTGCCATTGTTGCAGGGTGTACCCCCATTGTTGCAAGTCCTGTGTTTCTTGACCTTCCGTACCTTAATCTGAAAGCACCTTTCTCTGAAGGATATCCCAAAATAGGCCTTCCTCCGATGATATCCTGGATGTATTTTGGTTCGCTTACGATATCGGACTCTTCTGTGTCATCTCCAGATGATTCCTCTTTTTTAGGCTTTGAATATTCAGTAAGCCATTCCCAGTCAAGACCCAGCTTTTTGGAAATCTTGTGGATTTTTTTGGATTTCTGGATTACTCCTTCAACCATCGCAAGCAAAGCTCCACCACGAATGTTGTTTGTCTCTACACGCTCCAAATCCCTGTGGGACACTTCAACCTGGTCTGTCTGTTCACCGGATACTTCTACTGGAATGTGGTTTGCGGCGAATCTCACTTCCTCTGGTGTTGGTGAGTATTGTAGATTTGTAACTTCTGATTCGTAAAGCTCCACTTCTTCCACATATCTTTCGATTTCATCCTCGATAGGCTTGAACTCGTCGATGCCTATTGCCTGTCTGATTTTATCTCCTAATAAAACGGCTAATGCAGCAGCTGTACCTCCTGCACTTCTGATAGGTCCTGCAAAATAAACTCCAATGTATTTTGTCCCGTCAAAGTTGTTCTTGATTTTTACATCTGAAATTCCCTCGAGCGGAGCAGCTACAACCCCTTCTGTCAGGATAGCAAGAGCTGTTCTCAGTCCCTGGTCGCATCTTTGTTCTTGGTCCCATTCAGCCTTTTCGCCGGTGAGCTCAAATTTTTCGGATGCAATTTCAGCTGCAATTTCAAACGCAACGGACTCCCTGTCCATATCTTTTTCCAATTCCTTAATACGTTTTGCCACACCTTCAGGACCAACAAGCCCTTCCACTCTTTCAGCTAAATCCTTTGCAAGAGGCACTTCAGTTTCTGTTTCAACATCAAAACCTTTAGATCTTGCTTCATTAGCTATCTCGTATAGGTGATGGGTTTCTGCTTCTAATCTATCAAAATAATCCATGGTAATCGCCACAAGTTACAAAATTAATTCAGTATAATATAGTTAGATTTTCATATTATTTGAATATTTTCAAGGGTGAAATTTTCACATTAACAATAGTTAAATATGTTGTCAAATATAATTTTATAAGTGTATTTAGTTGTTGAACTTTTAGATTATTATTGCTATTTTGGTGATTTTAATGTCAAATGATAAACCAATAAATGCCATGTATGGGCAAAAAGTGAAATTAGACTTAGATAAAATTAGAAATAGGAAATCAAAACCTGTAGAAACTGTTGAAGAAGTTCCTGCAGAACCTGTTGTGGAAAATACTCCTGCTGAACCTGTTGTTGAAGAGGTTGCAGAAGAGGTTGTTGAGGAAACTGTTGAGGAAGTTCCAGAAGAGCCTGTTGTTGAAGAGGTTGTTGAGGAAAGTGTTGAGGAAGTTCCAGAAGAGCCTGTTGTTGAAGAGGTTGTTGAGGAAAGTGTTGAGGAAGTTCCTGCTGAGCCGGAAGTTGAAGAGGTTGTAGAAGAAAAACCTTCCAAGGAACAAAAACCAACCAAACAAGACTCCAAAAAATTAGATGATTTGAAAAGGAAACTAAAAGAAAAAGATGAAAAATTATCTAATCAATCAAGTGAACTCAATTATTTAACCAATAAGATCATTCCTAAACTCAAAAAAGAAAATGCAGAGTTAAACGGGCTTAAAAAAGAATTGACTGATGCATTGGAAAAATCCACCAGGAAATATTTCGATCAATTGGATATTAATGCGGATTTAAGTAACAAAATAGGAAAACTCGGAGCCGAAGGTGCAGTTAATAAAGTAAGAGCAGACAAATTGGAATCCGAAATAGACACTATTAAAGAAGAGCTTCAATCCCAAATTGATGAATATAAGGAAAAATTGGCCAATATCAACGTTGACGATATCAAAAATGAAAATAAACAATTGTCAGATGAATTAAAAGAGGTTAAAGATAAATTGGCTGATTCCAGAAAAGAAAACATAGACCTTTCCAGTGAAGTTGACAAGCTAAGAGCTGAACTCATTGAGCTTGGAAACTATAAGGATGAAGTTGACAGTCAAAACAAAAAAGAAATCGATGGATACAAACAAGAGATTTCTTCACTCAGCACTCAACTCAAACTTAAGGAAAGCAGCTATGACAAACTGTCTAATGAATCCAAAAAAGAGATTTCCGATTTGCACAATACCATAAGGAAACTCGAAGAGGAATTAGAAAAACAATCCAACAAAGGATTATTCAATAGATTAAGATGATTAAATTCATCTAATTTATTCTTTTTTTTTAAAATGACTCAAGATAACTATTTTATGAGTGAGGCCCTAAAAGAGGCTCAAAAGTCCTTAAAAGAAGGTGGAATACCTATAGGTGCAGTTTTGGTTAAGGATGGCGAGATAATATCCAGAGGACATAACAGACTTATTCAAAACGATTCTGTTGTATTGCATGCTGAGATGGATGCAATTGAAAATGCAGGGCGCCTGAACTATGATGATTATATCAATTGCACATTGTATACTACATTGTCTCCGTGTCCGATGTGTTCCGGTGCGGTGATATTGTATAACATTCCAAGGGTTGTCATTGGGGAGAATACCACACTGATGGGTGCCGAAAACCTTTTGAGATGCAACGATGTGGAAGTTGTCGTTCTTGATGACGTGAGATGTCGGGATTTGTTTTTGGAATTTGCCTGCAACAATTCGGAAATATGGGATGATGAGCTTGCAAAGGTTGGAAACACTACGGAGGTAAAATAATGGAAATTGTAGTAACAGATGAACGTGACGAAAGATTTATTGAAATATGCAAGTCATTTGGATGTTTTCTAGATGAGCCTCAGGTAGTTCTGCTTTTGATGAATTATAAAAAGACTGTAGGATGCACAAGCTTCAAGGTATATGATGCAGATTCAGCGGAAATCACAACACTATTTTTAAACTCCTATGATGACCGCGAAAGGATTTCATATAAGCTGATAAGGCAGCTGGAAAAGATAGCTATGGACTATGAGTTCAAAAGTGTTGTCGTCAGTTTCGACAGCCGTGAAGATATACTGATTGATATATTTGAAAAATTAGACTATCAATTCGTTGATAATGAAAATGAAATTCTGCTTAAAAAAGAATTTAAAAGTTTAATCTAAAAAAAAGAAAAATTTGAAAGATTAAGCTTCTTGTCTTAATCTTTTTACAACAAAGTCTTTGTCCAAGCTTAACAGGAATGATGCTGCTCTTGGACCTTGTTTTTGACCAAGAATCATTTTATAAATAGCTTGGAATCCTTTTTGTGGTTTTAAACCTTGACTTTCTAGAATTCCATACATTGCATCGTGCAATTCAGCTGCATCTGTAAACTCAGTTGTTTCCATTAAATCTGCTAAACCAGACAAGAATTGGGTTTGCTCATCGGTTAGAGGCAAGTTAGGAACGTTTTTCTCTTGCACTTGGAATTTCACGAATTTAGGTGCGTAAGTGTCTAACCAGTAAATAACATTGTCAACTCTTTCCCTGTATTGGGCCAGTTCCAATTCGGTCAAGTCACCGAACTCTTTGTCTTTAAAGCTTTTGGTCAATTGGGAATTTCTCTTGAGTATGTCAAAGATTTTTTCAAGGTCGTCTCCTGCGATTTGATAAGCGTTGACCAGGAATCTGAAAGGCGGTCTGAATGGAAGCGGAGCGTCAGGAGTCATTTGAACTATTTCATATATTTCCTTGAATTTTCTTCTTTCTTTTTCAGATGGAGCTTCCACTTCGTCATAGAATACTTTTTCAACAGTGTCGAACTGATCAATAAAGTCTAAGAAAGGCATTTTAGGTGAGAAATCTTTTGCTTTCATAGGTTTTGATCTGAACAGGTAATAGTGAAGACTTTCAGCAGGTCCGATTTTCAGCCATTCTTCAGGAGCGAAGAAAACGCCGTGAGATTTACTCATTGCTTCTCCGTCAAGTGTAATCCATTCGTATGGTACTGGATAAGGTGCAGGATAATCAAATATCTCTTCGGAGATGACGCTACTTACGTCGTATGATCCTCCACTTGCTGCATGGTCTTTACCGAACGGTTCGCAGGTGGTTCCGAATATTTTCCATCTTGCAGCCCATTCAACTCTCCAGGTAAGTTTACCGTTTCCGGATTTGATGTCCATTTCACCTTCATGGCCACATTCACATCTGTATTTTACAATGTCGCCGTCGTAATCGTAAGCCTGTGTGGTATTTACCCTTCCACATTCTTCACAGATTGGGTTGTAAGGCAACCAGTCATCTGCCAAAGGTTCTCTTCTGTATTGGTTGAATATCTCTTTTATTCTCTCAACTTTTTCAAAGGAGGTTCTTATGTAATCGTCATAAACTCCGGACTTGTACATTTCAAAACCGGATTTTGTTTCCATTTCTATTCCATAGTCATCCATCACTGAAAGCAGAGGTTTTTCAAAGTGCTCTACAAAGTTTGCGCAGCATCCGTCAGGGCATGGAATCATTGAGTATGGCATTCCTAAGTATTTGTCATATGATTCAGGTAAAGGGTATGGGACTTTTCTGAGTGGGTCGTGGTCATCTGCAATCCAGATGGTTTTTGCTTTCTTTCCTTTTTCTCTTAACTTCTTACCAATCCCGTTAGCTACAAATATGTCGCAAGAGTTTCCAATGTGTATTGAACCTGAAATGGAGGTTCCGCTTGCAATGACATGTTCTTCTACATCCATTTTGCTTAATTCATCAGCTATGTTTTCAATCCAATGTGTCATCTATATTCACCATTTTAATAAAAAGATTATCATAAAATCAGTATGCAATTATTTTTGTTTCTATTACTATAAAAAGATTAGTTTAAATATTATTTGACTGATAAAAAAAGAAAAAAGTAGTGAGAAAATTCCTCACTTATTTAACTGTTATTGTTACTTTTTTGCTTGCGCTTTCATATGTTTTATCGCCTGCAAAATTGACAACGCCTTGGAACTTGCCCTTCTTGGTCAGTTTAATGCTAAATGTGGCCTGTCCTTTAGCGTTGATTTTTGCGGTGTATGTTTTACCGTTCACTTTAAGGGTTACTTTTTTACCTGCGCCGAGGTAGGTTTTACCGTCTGCAGATGATCCCCTGATTGTTTTTAAAGTAACTGTGTATTTTTTGGTTTTTGCAGTTGCTTTATATGATTTGGCGGCTGCAGAGATTGTGATAGGTTTTTTGACTACATCAAGCATTGCTGAAGCGAATGTTGCTCCATATGTTGTGTTTCCAAGATAGCATGGGGCGCAAGTGTAGTAGTTTGCATCCTGCAGGTTGATTTGAAGGTGTGCTATGCCGTTTGAATCTGTTGTCTTGTTGTGAACCCAGCCGTTGATGGCAAATAGAACGCTCTGATTTGCAAGAGGGCTGCCGTTGGAATCTCTCAGCAGCACATCGAACATCGCTCCCCTTTCACCTGATTTGTAATCAACGGCGTAAACTTCCAATCTGTAGCCGTTGGTTACATTGAACTGGGTAGCTAGCATTTTCGGAGATGCATTGTTGAATCTGATTGATGTGTTTGTGGCAAGATATGTGTTATTGCCTGCATAACTGATTGCAATTGCTTCCCCGCTCATGCCTGCAATAGTAAATGATCCGTCAGGTCCTGTTACTGTGTCATTTGATGCATTTCCCACTGAATAATCGACAGATGCAAATGAAATAGGATTTCCGTCGGCATCCACCAGTGTTGCGGTAATGTTCATGTCTTCCATTATGGTAATGTTGGTAAATTCGGTTGCAATATAATTCGCTACAGTGAAATTGGACATGCCGTAAGATGAAGTGTGAATTTCATCACCCTCATAGATTACTACAATTCCATGTATGCCTGAAACGGCATTGCATACGGCAACAGTTGCGCTGCCATTTTCATCCAATGGAACAGCATGTTTTTCGCCGTCAACAATGACGATGATATTTCCGGTTGCATTTGGAATGCTAATTTCCACATTTACTGGTTCATTTATTTTTATTTCACTAACTCTTATATTGATTTCAGATTTCTGTTTATCAACGCTGAATGATTTGGAGACGGTTGATTTAAGGAAATTTTCATCGCCGTAATATACAATTGAGATGGTGTGTAATCCTTCAGAAATGCTGCTTAATGAAATGACTGCAGAGCCGTTTTCCAATGTCAATGAGATTTCAACCCCGTCAATGAATGCGGAAATGTTTCCTGTCGCATTGCTTATGCTTATGTTTATGTCGGGGGCATCTCCGATTTTTATGTTTTCTGGAACCGTAATTTTTATTGTGGAGTTTTGCTTTTCCGGTTGAGGAATAATCTCTTCAGCTATTTCGATGTTTGTTGTGTTGTGTGCGGGGTTGTGTGTTTCGTCACCGTAGTATATTGCTGTGATGCTGTGTTTTCCCATAGTGATGTTTTCCACATGAAGTTCCGCTGAGCCGTTTTCCAATGTCAATGAACTTTCAGTACCGTCAAAGATAATTGTGACGTTTCCTGTTGCATCGGATATGTTTATGGTTATATTGATTGCATCGCCTGTTTTTATTTCTTCAGGTGTTGTGATTGTTATTGTTGTGTTTTGCTTTTCCGGTTCGGGAGCAATCTCTTCAGCTATTTCGATGTTTGTTGTGTTGTGTGCGGGGTTGTGTGTTTCGTCACCGTAGTATATTGCTGTGATTGTGTGTGTCCCTGTTGTGATGTTTTTTATAGTTATGTTTGCAAGGCCGTTTTCAAGTGTTTTAATTGTCTCGGCACCATCAATGATAATTGTGATGTTTCCTGTTGCATTCAACACGCTCACATTAACCAAAACTGAATCTCCCTCTTCAATGTCGTCTGGAATTTCAATGGCAATGACGGAATCCTTTTTAGGCTCTATGATGTCTTCTTCAACAGTGAATGCATATGATTCGAAACCTCTTTTGTAATTGTCTGTTTCGCTGCTTTCGGCGGTGATTGTGTAGGTTCCTGATGTCTTAATTTCATAATCGCCCACAATTTCCACACCATTTATTTTAACGGAAATTTCTCCGTCGCTTTCACTTTCCACATTAACTGCTATAACATCTCCAATTTTCACGTTGTCGAGTGGGGTAATGTTTATTGAAGCGTCTTTTTTAGTCACTTCAAAGACTTTAAAGTAAGTCTGATATTTATAGTTTTCATTTTCAAGAGCAACAACAGTCATATTGTAGGTCCCGGCTTTAAAGGTCATGTTTGAGTCGGTAATGATTTCATCATTGATGTATAATGTCACCTCTGCATCAGTATCCGCACTAATATCAATATGGACATTGTCTCCTGATTCAATCTTTTCCGGAAGTCTGACTGAGATGTTGGCGGGAAGCTTATCACTTACGGTAACTGTTTTATTGTTTGAGCTTTGCTTGTAGTTATCATCGCCAAAGTATGTTGCGACAATGTTGTATGTACCTGCACTTGCAAATTCAACGTTTATGCTGTTTGTTTCAGTTAAGTTGATTGCATATTCGCTGCCGTTAATGCCAATTATCACTATTCCTGTTGCGCCTTCGGTGATGTTTACACTGATTGTTGAATTTGCATTGATTTTGCTGTCGTTTGCATTAATTGTGACTGTGCTGTTAAATTTATCAATGTTAAAACTTGTTTGAGCACTTGCAAATCCGTAGTTGTCATCTCCATGATAGATTACGGTTACAAAGTAATCTCCAGGTGCAATGTTTCTGATGAGGTATACTGCATTCCCGTTTTTATCAAGATTGAGTATTTCCTCCCTGCCGTTTAAAATGACGCTGACTTTTCCTGTTGCATTTAAAACATTGATGTTTACAGCGGCATTTTCACCGGCTGCAGAATACTCTGCTGTCAGATTGACTGAGGCAACTTCCTTTTCAATAGTTATTTCTTTAGTCTGATTTGATCTTTCATAGTTTGCATCGTCAAATGTTATTTCAATTGAATGTGTGCCTTTTTTAATATGGTTCAACGCAATATTCAGTTCCTCGGTGATGTTTTCATTTAATAGGAATGTCTCGCCGTCTACGGTCACGTTGATTTTTCCGGATATCATTCTGTTTTTGAGGTCAGCCGCCTTGATTTTTAATGTTTTGGTGTTGTATATTCCGTCAAGTATTTCTGAAGTTAAAATCATCGGCGCCTTATTTACAACGAAATCCACTGCATAGTTTTCAAATTCGTAAGTCCCTCCGATATTATTTCCAAAAACAATCCATGCAGTATAGTTTCCCGCCGGCAAATCATTGAACTGTGTTGTCAGTGATCCTTTTCTTACATAAATGGAACCGTATGGATGTGCCGGTCCTACAAGCTGAAAACCGCCATATGCTGATATCAGTTTTCCGTCGACATCACTCAAATTTGTTATTTTAAGGATTGCCGGATTTCCGTAGGTGGTGTTTTCAATGACAACATTTGCAGTAACCTTTTTGGATTTCTCTATTACAATTGTTGCATCTGTGTTTGTCACTGATTCATATTTGTCGGTGCCGTTGAATTTGACTATGACGGAATATGTTCCGGTTTCCAAATTTGAAATCGTTAGTCTTCCATCACCGTTTGTTATGGCTATTGGATAAGTGGTGTTGTCAATTGTTGCCTGCACTTCCCCATCTATACCATGGTCTCCATCGCTTAATCTGACGGTTATGGTTGCATCAGCCCCGTATTTATATGATTTTTCTGTAGGGTTGACGGTCAGATTTGGTGTTATTTTCTCATCATCGCTTAAGAGTGATGAATCCTCAAGGCTGTTTTTTATAGGTTCATCTACCTGAATTTCATCAATTTCTTCAAATTCCAAACTCAAATCACTTGTAGAATTCTCGACGGCACTAACAACTCCCAAAGAGATTGTTGCTAGTAAAACTATGCTTATCAATAAAAATATTTTCGACCTCATTTCTATCCACTATATTGTTTTATTAAAAATAAATTGAATATTAATAAAATATAGTAGAAACTATTACTTAAATAATAGTTATTTTAAAATTAGTGGGGATTAGTTAACACTGATGTTAACTAAACCTTGATGTTTCCTAAAATCTTGTCGATGGCGTCCAGGAAATCCTTTGAAATGACTTCTTTTCTCTCGGATCTTATTGCAAACATTCCAGCTTCAGTGCAGACCGCCTTCAAGTCGGCACCGGAAAATCCTTCTGTAATTTCGCTTATTTCATCAAAATCGATGTTTTCGGCAAGTTTCATCCTTGAAGTGTGTATTCTAAAAATTTTTTCCCTGCTTTCCTTGACTGGGTTTGGAACCTCAATTGTCCCGTCAAATCTTCCAGGTCTTAAAAGTGCTTCATCAAGAATGTCAGGTCTGTTGGTGGCTCCGATAATTCCGACATCTCCTCTTGACTCGAATCCGTCAAGCTCAGCCAACAGCTGCATCAATGTCCTTTGAACTTCCCTGTCAGCCCCTTCGCTGCTGCTTACCCTTTTGGTTCCGATTGCATCAATCTCGTCTATGAATATGATTGCAGGGCTCTTTTCCTTTGCAAGGTCAAAGACATCACGAACAATTCTTGAACCTTCACCGAGATACTTGTTCACGAATTCGGAAGCGACAATCTTAATGAATGTTGCATTGGTTTCATTGGCAACCGCCTTTGCAAGAAGTGTCTTACCTGTTCCGGGAGGTCCGTAAAGCAGTATTCCCTTTGGGGGGTCAATACCGATTTCTTCAAATATTTCAGGATTTTTGATAGGAAGTTCCACAGTTTCCTTGATTTCAGTAATCTGTGTGTCAAGACCACCAATATCTTCATAGGTAACGTCCGGCTTTTCATCAATCTCCATTGCAGACACGTTCTTGTCCTTTTTGGCAGGAAATACATTGACCACTGTTAGACTATTCTGGTTCAGAGCAACCCTTGCTCCAGGCTCAAGCAGGTCTTTTTTGATAGAACCTGGGCATGTTACAAGAAATTCATGACCGACTGCACCCTGAATTCCGATTTTTGTCTCATCGAAAACTTCAGTAACTGTTGCAAGAACCAAAGGTGTCTTTTTAAATGAGTTTATTTCACCCTTGAGCTCCTTGATTTTTCCCTCAAGCTGGCGATTGCTCACGTTTGATTTCAGCTGTTCTCCTTCAAGAGCCCTGACCTTTTCCATAAGTTCATCTTTTGTTTTTTTCGTTCTCTTCCTTTAGTGTCTCAATTGTTTCAAGAAGTTTTTCCTTTGAAGTTTCGTTAATGGACTCCATATAATCATTCCCTATGGTTGTATGGTTTAAGATATGTTTTTTAGGGTAATATAATATTAACATTAACGGCAGCCATTTGCAGTTTTCATTGTATTTCAAATGTTGGATATAATCCCTATAAAAAAAATCAGACATGAATTTCAAAACGTCAGTGTTAATGTAAAAAAGAGTTAATTAAAAGTCAGAAAAAATAAAAAAAGAAGTTTAATAGATAGGAATCTATCTATTTGATTAAGTCAGAATCGGATTGGTCCAACCATTCGTTCACGATTTTTACTGCACAGAAGTTACCGCACATGGTACAGGTGTCTTCTTCTTCAGGGGGTCTTTGATCTCTTTTTGCACGTGCAGCTTCAGGGAACATTGCACAAGCGTATTGTGCTTCCCAATCGAGATTTTTCCTTGCTTCAGCCATAGCTAAATCTTGTGAACCGTCAATTTGACCGGTTGCTAGGTCTCCAGCGTAAGCTCCGATTTTAGTTGCAATAACTCCTTCCCTTACGTCATCTGGGTTAGGGAGAGCTAAGTGTTCTGCAGGAGTTACGTAACAGATGAAGTCTGCTCCAGCTTTTGCAGATGATGCTGCTCCGATAGCGGATACGATGTGGTCGTAACCTGGTGCTACATCACATACAATAGGTCCTAACATGTAGAAAGGAGCGTTGGAACACATTTTTTTCTGAATCATTACGTTTGTTGGAATTTCATTGATTGGAATGTGACCTGGTCCTTCAATCATACATTGGACTCCAGCTTCACGGGACCTGTCAATCAATTCACCTAAAATGATTAATTCTTGTATTTGAGCCCTGTCGGTTGAATCAGCAATGGATCCTGCTCTCATACCGTTTGCAAGTGATAATACTACGTCATGTTCTTTTGCGATTTCTAAAACATAATCGAAGTTTTCATATAATGGGTTTTCTCTTTCGTTTTCAACAATCCAACCGGACATGAATGATCCACCACGGGATACGAGACCGGTTACACGGCCTTGTCTTTTGAGTCTGGTTAAAGTTTCGATGTTGATACTACTGTGGATTGCCATAAAGTCAATACCATCTTTTGCTTGTTTTTCGATGGTGTTGAACAGGTCATCTTCAGTCATGTAAACTACGGAACCGTCTCTTCTGATACTTTCGATAGCTGCCTGATAAACCGGTACGGATCCAACTGGTAATGGGGACATGTCGAGAACTCTTCTTCTGATTACGTCGAGGTCTCCGCCAATACTTAATTCCATTAAACAGTCAGCACCGTTGTCTATTGCGATTTGTGCTTTCAATACTTCTTCGTCAAAGTTAACGATATCTGTTGAAGTTCCTACTGTTGCGTTAACTTTTGTTCTTAATCCTGCACCGATACCTGCAGCTTCAATGTCTCTGTGCACGTTTCCTGGAATTACAATAGTTCCGTTTGCAACGGATTTTAAAATGAAATCTTCTGAAACACCTTCCACTTCTGCGACGTGTTTCATTTCATCGGTTAATATGCCTTTTTTTGCATCGCTAATTTGTGTCATACTATCTTCCTCAATTGAATTTTATAATAATCAATATTGTTTTATAATGTTCTCACTATAAGTTGATAATGTGTTATTTTTATTTAATAGTATTTAAATTAATTGGATTTATGTTAATTCAAACTTTATTGATATATGTAAAGTGCTTTTAAAAAAATAGTTATTTTTAATTTAATAAAAACAAATTAAAGAAATATTGATAAATATAAATTTCACTTTATAAAAATTAAAAAATGGATTTAGTAAAATCCATTCATTCTTTCAAACGCTTCATCAAAGCTTGGCATGTTGGTTTGACAACCTTGATGCTCAATGATGAATGATGATACAGTAGATGCGAATTTTGCAGATTCCTCAAGAGATTCTCCATTTAGGAACCTTGATAAAAATCCTGCCCTGTAGGAGTCTCCTGCTCCTGTAGGGTCAACTGCTTCTGTTGTTATTGCATCGATTTTGATTTTGTCTTCACTTGAATAGATTTCACTGCCTTGAGCTCCACAAGTCTTGACGATTATTTTTGGTCCAAGCTCTCTGAGACCTGTCAAATCAACTTCTAATGCATCTAAAATTCTTTGTATTTCATGATGATTTCCAAAGAGTATGGTTGTATTTTCAATGACGTCAGTCAATTTTTTGGTATCATACATTCCAAGGTCTTGACCAGGGTCAAATGAAACGAGCAAGTCCTCATCCTTTGCTTCCTGTGAACATTTCCAGTTGAAGTCAGGGTCTCCGGTAGCCAAGTGAACGGCTTCGGTATTTTTGATTGCAGAAGTCGGTACTTTGCTTTCTGCAAATTCACGAGCGGCTCCCCAGTAGAAGTAACTGATCTGGTCGTCATTGTCATCTGTCAGGACAAATGCGGTAGGTGTTGCCTCACCCGGAACAATGATTAGTGAATCAGTGTCAATACCGAGATTTTGCATATGTTCAAAGTATTCGGTTTTTTTGAAATCTCCTCCAACAGCTGAAACCAATGAGGTTTTTAATCCTAATTTCGCACCAACACATGCAACATTAGCTGCTGCTCCACCATTGAAGGTTTTCATGTTGGTTATCGGTGCTGAAAAGTTTGCTTTTGGAAATTCAGGCACTCTAATAATATAATCGTGAGCAGAGTGACCAATCGCTAGTAAATCTCTGTTTTTTGCCATAATATCGCCTTTAATTTTATCAATTTAATATTGGATTTTATAGTTATTTAATCTTTTGAGTGTCATATAAATGAATTCTCATCAATGCATAAAATCATATAAATTAAGTATGTTTATTAAATATATTTTTTCTTTGCCGAGACCATTTGGTGAGTATTATTGTATCGGGGTGAAGCCCTGGTTTCTTATGGCTTCCTGACCTTCGTTCAATAAGTAATTTATAAATTCATCAACCTCTGGTTTGTCCTCATTGACTTTTATCAGGCTGATTACGTGACGTGTATCGAATTTCAACAGTTCATTGCCCTTGAAATAACTGGCATTTAAAAAGCAGTGCAGATTGCTGGAATTTCTAACCAGCTTGAATGCATCGAACTGTGAGTTTACCTTGTGGGTAATGTTATATTCTATGTCGTAATGCTTCAGGGTATTCCATGCGAGCCTTTGGGCGGAACCTGTGACGTTCACGAAATTCAGACTATTCAAATCGTTGATGCTTTTTATTTCATCGCAGTCAGGGCTTGAAATCAAAACCAGATAATCGTAAGCTATTGGAGTAAAGTCAATATCCCTTTCATATGCTATCAGCGGGTCGTCCAATGTTAGAATGTCGACTGCACCCCTTTTTGCAAGTTCAAACGCATCCCTGTCGCTGCTGCTGTAAATGTTTGTATTGAACGGATGCTTTATTGTCTCCAGCAGTCCGGAACTGATATGTCCTCCAACAATATTGATGCTGGCGGTTTTTTCAATTCTCACGGCATATTTCTGAAATTCTTCAAGTAAATCCAGACCTTCCCGAGTCAATATTGTTCCGTTGCCGACCTTTTGAGTGATTTTGACTCCTAATTTCTCTTCAGCCTTAAGCAATCTTCTATTAAAAACAGTATGTGATATTTTCAGTTCCTTGGCTGATTGCCTTTGTGATTTGGTTCTGGATAGGGATTCCAAACTCTGATACAACTTATAATCATATATGTCACCGTTAATGTCAAGGCTTATTAATCCCTTACTTTTCAATTTCATTAATTATATATAATATATTTAATCATAATTATAATGTACTGTTTAACATTTAGGTAGATAAAATGGAAATAATGAAAACTTCTATTAGGGCTATATTGGATAATATTGAGAGTGCTGAAAGTTTTTTAGATGAAAAAGCTATTGATGAATTTGAAGATGTAATAATCAACGCTAAAAACGTGTTTGTTACCGGTGCAGGAAGATCCGGTCTTGCAGCTAAAGCATTTGCAATGAGATTGATGCACTTAGGATTGAGTGCATATGTTGTCGGTGAAACAATATCTCCTGCAATCAATAAGGGGGATTGCATAATCGCCATTTCAGGTTCAGGCGAAACAAACACTATCGTTTCAGCAGCAAATATAGCTAAAAACAGAGGTTCTAAAGTTTTGGCAGTTACTTCCTATCCTGATTCCACTCTTGGTCAATTGGCTGACGGTTACCTTTTCGTTAAGGGTAGGACAAAACAGGAAGTGGATGATGAAAACTATATGAAACGTCAAATTCACGGTAACTATACTTCATTGACTCCATTGGGTACTGCATTTGAATTGACCACCTTGGTATTTTTGGATGCAATTGTGTCCGAGTTGATGGAAAAGATGGAACAGACTGAAAGCGATTTGAAAGCTAGACATACAGTTTTAGAGTAATTTCAGTCAAAAATTACTCTGTTCTGATTATTATAAACGTTACAGCGTTGGCCTCTTAAAAATCCAACCAATGTAATGTTTCCTTTTTTTGCAATATTATATCCTGAATTAGCGGGAGCTGCGTTTGATGCTAGTATAGGCACTCCTGCACGGGTCATTTTAATTACCATGTCTGCAGGCATTCTTCCGCTGTATATGACATATGACTGTGAGAGGTCAAATCCGTTTAAAAGTCCGTATCCTATGACCTTGTCGACTGCTACATGGCGGCTTACATCCTCTTTTACAACAAACTGTCCGTCATAAACAATTCCAGCCACGTGTGTTCCGCCTGTGGCCTGCCAGATTTCAGCATTGTCTTTAAGCTCTTCAATCCTGTCGATCAATTCGCTTACATGTACCTGAAAATCTGATTCAACTGGATTCACATGTTTTATTTTGCTTCTCCATCCTCCCGCTGAATCGGAACACAGCACGGTTTCGTTTGTTTTTAGGAGAGTATCATCAATTTCAGCATTGATCTGCACTCCGTCGACTTCAATTTTTTTGATGTCCTCCATGGACTTTACCATGTTTTCGTTAAAAAGGTATCCTACTGTAAATTCCTTAAGAGAATCCTCGATGGCGGACAGGCTGCGGCTTATTTCATTGTTGATTGTTAATGTGATTGTTTCATCCTGAACCACCTTTTCTGTAACATTTTTTGCAGTATTATTTATATAATTTATCGCATCAATTTCCTGAACTTTCATTTTAGTGCTCCTAATAACTGTTGTCAATGATATTTTTGATATAATATAATATAATATGTTAGTGTTTTTAGATTGTTTTCAGCTAATTTAATGGATGTTGAGAATTAATTGAATTTTGATATTTTTTTCGATATGATATCTTATTCAAAATCGAATATTCATTATTTTTCAACTGTGAATACATTATCCTAGAATTATTTGAATGGTGTTGACGCCGATAATAAGGTGCATAATGGTATTATGAATGCCTATGATGGCATTTACTGTTTATGAAATGATTTTTGTATTTTTCATCGATTTTTTAATTTTTCATATCACTTTTTTTCGACATGAATTTTATTTCATTTCAATTCTTTTATATTTATCAACATAATTTTATTTGGCGTTATTCTCGTTTAAATTTTCAATTTTTAAAATTATATGGTTTTAAATAATCTTTTTAATATCTATCATGATTTTTCATGATATATTCTAAATTATTTATTTTTGACACGATATGAATTAATATTTATATTACATTCCTTTATTTTGAAAAAAATGGTAGTAGTATTTAAATATTTCTTTTTAAAGATAATAACAAATCCTTTTTATATGGTAAAGTTAATATATAATATCATAATACTCCGAACTGTTCAAAACAGGGGATTTCACAAGTATTATATTTTTTACAAAAAAAGGGAATAAGAGGTTAGATAATATGGGTTCATCTTTTAAAAGTCCAGTAGATACTGCAAAAGCAATTTCTGCAACTGCTGGTTCAAAAAACTCTGCAAATATTGTTAATGTAATATTACTCTCCTTCTTAGCAGGAGCATATATTGCATTTGGTGGATTATTAGCTGTAGTAGCAAGCGCAGGTATGTTAAAAGCAGGCGCTCCTATCGGTTTAGAAAAATTCGTATTCGGTGCAGTGTTCCCTGTAGGTTTAATCATTGTTGTTCTTGCAGGATCTGAATTATTTACCGGAAACGTTATGTTTATGACCCTTGGTGTATTAGACGGTTCAGCTTCTGTTGGCGGTCTCGCTAAAAACTGGGTACTCAGTTGGATTTTCAACTTCGTAGGTGCTTTATTCGTAGCATACGTTCTCGCTTTCATGGGCGGAATTACCCCTACTGACGCAACCGCACCAGCATATGCTATTTCAGCAAAAGCAATTTCCGTTGCTGAAGGTAAAGTAACAATGCCATTCTTAACCGCTATGATTAAAGGTATCGGTTGTAACTGGCTTGTATGTTTAGCTGTATGGTTAGCTAACGCATCAGACGATATCATCGGTAAAATTGTTGGTATTTGGTTCCCAATCATGGCGTTTGTATGTATTGGATTTGAGCACAGTGTCGCAAACATGTTCTTCATACCATTAGGTATGTTCTTAGGCGCTGAAGGTGTTAACTGGACTACTATCATTGTAAACAACTTAATACCTGTAACCATCGGTAACATTATTGGTGGAGCAATCTTTGTTGCATGTATCTATTGGTACACTTACCTCAAAGATTAGATTGTAAAACTCAAAAGAAGCTTTCTTTAAGCTTCTTTTTTTAAATTATTTATAATAATATGTTTTGGAGATTATAAAATGGTTGAAATAAAATATGTACCAACAATCTGTCCGTACTGTGGTACTGGTTGTGGACTCAACTTCGTTGTAAAAGACGAAAAAATTGTTGGTGTAGAACCTTTAAAAAGACACCCTGTAAACGAGGGTAAAGTATGTCCAAAAGGTAACTTTGGATATCAGTTTATTAATAGGGAAGACAGATTAACTACTCCTTTAATAAAAGAAAACGGTGAATTCAGAGAAGCTTCTTGGGATGAAGCATTAGACTTAGTTGCTAACAAACTCAAAGAAGTATCTGACGAAGATCCAAACAAAGTTGGATTCTACGCATGTGCTCGTTCACCTAACGAAAACATTTACATTACTCAAAAATTAGCAAGAGTAGCTTGTGGTACTCAAAACGTAGACCACTGTGCACGTATCTGTCACGGTCCTACTGTAGCAGGTTTAGCTAACACTTTCGGTTCAGGTGCTATGACCAACGGATTCGACAGTATTAAAGAAGCTGACTACATCTTCTGTATTGGATCAAACAACATGGAAGCACACCCATTGTTCGGACGTAAATTAATCCAAGCTAAACAAAACGGTGCTAAATTAGTTGTATTAGACCCAAGATTCACTCCTACTGCTAAAATCGCAGATGAATATGTACAATTCGAAACCGGTACTGACGTAGCATTAATGAACGCTATGATTAAAGTAATCATTGACAGAGGCTTACAAGATGAAGAATTCATCCACTACAGAACCAAAGGTTTCGAAGAAATGAAAGAAACCGTACAAAAATACACTTTAGATGTAGCTTCTGAAATTACCGGAATCAAACCTGAAGTAATCGAACACTTAGCTATTGATTACGCATCTGCTGACAAAGCAGCTATCGTATACTCATTAGGTATTACCGAACACTCCCACGGTGCTGACAACGTAATGTCCACTGCAAACCTTGCAATGTTAACTGGTAACATTGGTAAACAAGGTACTGGTGTAAACCCATTAAGAGGACAAAACAACGTACAAGGTGCTTGTGATATGGGTGCATTACCTTCCGATTACGTAGGTTACAGAAAAGTTAAAGATCCAGAAACTACTGCATGGTTCAATGACTACTACAGTGGATACGGTTACGAAGTAAACTTACCAACCACTCCAGGTTTAACCTTAGTAGAAATGATGAATGCTGCTCACGCTGGTGACTTAAAAGTATTATACATCCACGGGGAAGACCCAGTTCTCTCTGATGCAGATGTACAACACACCAAAGAAGCACTTGAAAACTTAGAAATGTTAGTTGTTCAAGAATGTTTCTTAACCGATACCGCACAATGTGCTGATGTTGTATTACCTGCAGCAGGTTGGGGTGAACAAGAAGGTACCTTCACCAGTGGTGAAAGAAGAGTACAATGCTTACACAAAGCACAAGAACCTCCTGAAGGCGCATGGGTAGACTGGAAAATCATGGAAGAAATCGCTGTTAGAATGGGCGTTCCAAGAGAATTATTCCACTACGAATCTGCTGAAGAAATCTTTGATGAAATCAGAGAATGTGCTCCTATCATGGCAGGTATGAACCGTGAAAGATTAGACACTCCTGAAGCACTTCACTGGCCTTGTCCTTCCGAAGACGACCCATGTCAACCATTAATGCACAAAGTAAAATTCGCACACCCTGATGGTTTAGGTGTCTTCCAAGCATTAGAACACAAAGGACCTGTTGAAACTGTAGATGAAGAATACCCATTATTATTAACTACTACAAGGATATTGTTCCACTACCACGCAGCAATGACCAGAAGATGTGAAACCTTAAACAATGAGGTAAAAACCGGATTCATCGAAATCAACACTAAAGATGCTGAAGCAAGAGGAATCCTCAACGGTGAAGTTGTAAGAGCATTCTCTAGAAGAGGAGAAATCGCAATTCCTGCTCGTGTAACTGATGACATCAGAGAAGGTATTGTAAACATTCCAATGCACTTCGTAGAATGTGCAGCAAATGTATTAACTAACTCCGATTCTTTCGACCCTAAATCCAAAATGGTTGAATTAAAAGCTTGTGCTATCCAAGTAGAAAAACTCCCAGATGTTGTTGAAATGAAAGGAGAAGTCTACAAAGATGGTACTGACACTGAAATTAAAGCTGAAAACATGGCAACTACCACCGTAAAAGTAGGTAAATAAATAGGGAGTAGATTTAAATGAGCGCAAAAATTAACGATATGTACTACGCATACTCTGCTATCGATGATATCAAAGAAAAAGGAGAGTACGGTGGAGTAGTAACTACTATCATGAAATACTTATTAGAAGAAGGTATCGTTGACGGTGTTGTTGGAGTAACCCAAGGTCACGATATTTATGATGGTGTACCAACTCTTATAACTGACCCTGCTGACGTTATTAAAACTGCAGGATCCATTCACTGTGGTACTTTAAACATTGCTAAATTCGTATCCAAATACTTAGATGGTGCAAGATACATGAAATTAGCAGTCGCATGTAAACCATGTGATGCAATGACCATCAGAGAATTAATGAAAAAAGGAAAAATCATCGAAGATAACGTAATTATGATCGGTGTTAACTGTGGTGGAACAATGTCACCTGTTCCAACCATGAACATGATTAGAGATGTATACGATTTAGATCCTAAAGATGTTATCAAAGAAGAAATCGCTAAAGGTAAACTCATCATGGAAACTGCTGACGGCGAAAAAGCTTTCAAAATCGATGAATTAGAAGAACAAGGTATGGGTAGAAGAGAAAACTGTCAAAGATGTAATCTCAAAATCCCTTCCAACGCTGACTTAGCTTTAGGTAACTGGGGAGTTATCGGTCCTTTAGCTGGAAAAGCTACTTTTGTTGAAGTATTCTCAGAAACTGGTGCTGAAGTTTTAGGTAAAGTAATTGACGCAGGTTTAATTGCTACCGAAGAACCAAATCCAAAAGGTGTCAAAATCAGAGAAAACATTAACAACTTCATGTTAAAAGAATCCCAAGCTAAAAAAGAAATCGATTACGCAGGTACTACCGGAGATATTATTGACGTATTCTACCAATACGAAGATGAATTCTCTAAATGTATGAAATGTTACGGTTGCCGTGAAGCATGCCCATTATGTTTCTGTGAAGACTGCTGTCTTGAAGCAGAAGGTCCTGAATGGGTACCTGGTGGATACACACCTGCAGCACCATTCTTCCACTTAACACGTATGGTGCACATGGTTGACGCATGTACCAACTGTGGTCAATGTTCCGAAGTATGTCCATGTGAAATCCCTGTAGCTAAAGTATGGAGTACTGTAAACAACAAAGTAAGAGAAATCTACGGATACATCCCAGGTATGGGTAGTGATGACCCACTTCCATTCACTGACCACGTATCCAAAGCTAAATGGTTATAAGGATTTTCTCCTTATTTCCAATTTTTCTTTTTTTTTGAGATGTTGAATTAACAGTGTTATATTTTACATTAAAAAAATAATAAAGGTTATTCCATGTTGAATGGTTCCCTTTTGTTAATTCCATTGATGAAAATTTCCTCAAGTTTTTCCTCACTTTCACCATTTCTAACATGTGAAATCAGTTCGACCAGATTGTCGTTTCTAAGCAAGCATGGTTTGATTTTGCCGTCCGGAGTTATCCTTAATCTGGAACATTTTGCGCAGAATTTAGCATTATCAACCGGCTTGACTACCTCGATTTCTCCACCGTCTATGTAATATTTTTTACGCCCTTGCATAAATTCACGTTCTCGCACATCATCAGCTATATCAGCCAACTCTTTTTCGATGTCATCGAGATTATAATGATAGTCAGCACTGAACTTGTCGTCCTCACAGTTTTCACTTTCAATCAGTTCAATCAGCTGAAGGACAATATCATTCTCCTTACAGAATTCGAACATGTCGTCGATTTCATTCTGGTTGATGTCTTTCATGATGACCATGTTGATCTTGACAGGATAAAGGCCGACTTCAACGGCTTTCAGGATTCCTTTTTTGGCATCTTCAAGATAGTCCTTTTTAGTGATGAACTCAAATGTTTCACGGTTTAATGTATCCAGACTTACATTGACACGGTCAAGACCGGCATCCTTTAAATCCTGTGCATATTTTTCCAAAAGGATTCCGTTTGTTGTCATTGAGATGTCCTTAAATCCAAGGCTTGCAATCTTTTCAACGATTTCAACAATGTCCTTTTTAAGCAACGGTTCTCCGCCTGAAAGCCTTATTTTCCTAACACCTATCTTTTTGGCTATTTTACAAATGGTGTAGAGTTCATCAGCTGTCATTTCATCTTTTGATTTTACCATTCCATCGTGATGGCAGTAAAGACAGTTCACATTGCACCTGTTGGTTAGGGTTATTCTTAGTGAAAGAATTGGTCTTTCATATTTGTCCTTGACTACGTTTTCCAGCATGTTATCAATCTTCCACTTTAATTTTTATTTCTTTAATTTCATCATCCACTTTCAGGGTATTGACTATCGCATATATTGTCTCCTTCAGTATTCCTTGGGTGAAATCATTTATTTTCAGGTTGCTGTCATTTATTTTGACTGCAATGTCTGATTTGGACAAGTCATCAGGATCAACGTCTGAAATCAATATCTCTATTTTTTCAACTGTTCCGTCTGTTTTAAGGGAGTTGACCATCGCTTTCACGGAGTTGGTAACAATATCATTGGTAAATGAATTTATTGAAAGAGGTTGGCCGTTAATTTCAATTTCTGTTAAGCATTCTTTCGGTTTCTGTTTGCTTTTAGCATCAGGAATTATCAGTTCAACCTTTCCAATGCTGTCCACACCAAAGTCCTTCAGGTTCAATGTGTTAATGACTCCCAAAACATTTTGCTTCAGATAGTCGCTTACAAATCTGTTCAGTCCGACGACCTTTCCGTCGATGGACAGGTAACTGTGGGTTTTATCCAGTTCATCTACAGTCAAATCTCCCTGTCTGATTTTTGACGCGATGACCTCGCCGTCATTGTATCCGCAGTTGTTGGCAAATAGGGTATCAACTATGTCATGGCCTCTCTGCTCAATCAGGTCTGCCAATTCGCTTACGCCTTTCTCATCAATTGTAAATGAATTTACTTCGCAAATAGTGTATTCGTCTCTTACGTTAGGGGAAGTGATGATTTTCGGATAGTTGTAACTTTTATATCCTTCAATAACTACAAAATCAAAGTTGTCCATATGCTTAATTAAAAATAGTATCCTGTTCAGGTCCATTTCACTCCTTGAGTTGAAGAATGTTGTTGATCCGACCCCTACAACCAGATTGGCTCCTGCCTGTTTGTGTTTCCAGGTATCGGTATTTTCCTTGTCCATTTCAATAGAGTGATGTGAATGCTTTATTGAAGCGACATTGTAGCCCCTTCTTGTTAATTCCTCAATAACCTTGACGGTCAGCGAAGTTTTTCCGGTATTTTTCTTACCGACTATTGATACGATTTTCATTTTATAATCCCCTATAATATATATGTTTTTGTATTAATTATACCTTTTTGATAACTATGTGTAGTTACTACACATTTTCATTAAATGGAATATTTTTATTACATAATCCGAAGGTTTGGAAATGTGAAAATCGATTGGTTTTTGATGAATTTCAGAGAGTTGTAACAATCCCAATGTTTCAGGAAAAATTGATAATTATCTCGTATTTGGTCTGTTTGTCAATTTTTAAGAAGTTTTCATATTTTGATGTGTAGTTACTACACATTTTAGGCAAACCTAAAAATTTTTCCTGATTTTTCATGATTTTGTAATACTTTTTGTATATATTTTTATTACAAATTTTAATTAATTTTCTTATTTTTTTCATTAAATTCAAGTTTTAATGGTTTCATTATTTATTAAACTTATTAATAATATTATTTTAGTTTCATAATCTTCTTAAATTTTTATATTGATGATTTAAGCTTATTACAGTTTAAATCCTATACTTCGAATGTGTACTTTTACCACAGTAATATATAAGAGTTTCTATTTAATTCTAGTAGGCAACTATATTTATATAAGTAAATATATGTAATATCATTACACATGGTGGTTCAAATGCCAAAACATATTGCATCTGGTCTTAAATATTTGGCTGCGGTCAAATTAAAAGATGCCGGTAAAAGTCACCAAGAAATTGCTGATGAGTTAGATGTTGACAGATCTACCATATCACATTATCTGAATGGTAGAAACTTATCCTGGAACTCTATTGACGTTGCAAGGACAATAATCGATTTAACTCCGAGGGATTTTTTAAGAATGGCTGAAGCAATATTTGATGAACCAGAACAGAGTCGTAAAATTGTGAATATATGCCGAGAGAGAAATTTCGAAGCTATAGTAGAAGATTCTTGTATTGGTTGCGGCTTATGTGTAAATGCATGTACAATGAAAGCTATTAAGTTAGAATCATTGAAAGCGCATGCAGACTCCATACAATGTTGTGGTTGTCAGCTATGTAGCGATGAATGCCCAACTAATTCGATAAAAATTTTGGAGATTTAGTATGATTAGAAATTTAAAAGAGGTTAAAGACAATAACTTTGACATTACAAGGTCAGCTGAAGAAGTAAGAAACTTGTCTTTCAATGATCATGTTTGTCTTGGTTGTGGTATTTGTGAGTCCACTTGTCCAGTTGAAGCAATTACTATAAATGCAGTTGCTATTGACTCCCGTGTAGGTTTTGAAACCTATTTCAGTGGTCACGACAAGATTAGTCAAAATATCAAAGAAGCTCCAGATATCCAAAGAGTAAGCATTGATGAAAGTAAATGTGTATTATGTGGTATGTGCAGCGGTTTATGTCCTGTTGACGCATTAGTTTTAACTATTGATGGTACACCTATCAAAGAAATCGAAGCATATCCTCACTACAACGCTTTCTCAGAAATCGACGACGACGAATGTATCTACTGTAAAAGATGTGAAGTTGCATGTCCTCGTGATGCAATTGTTATTGAAAGAATTTTACCAGACCGTGCTGATTTAGTAACTGGTGAAATCAGTGTTGATGATGAAGAATGTATTTACTGTGGCGTATGTCAAGAATTATGTCCTGCAGAAGCAATTGTCGTAGATCAAGTAACTGGTGAAGAATCCATTGTTATTGACAAAGACAAATGTGTATACTGTCTCGTATGTAAAAAAGCTTGTCCTACCAACGCTATCAAAGCTATTTGTAGAGCATGTAACTACGGAGAATATGACTTAGACCCAGCAAAAGCTGCTGTTAAAGGAAACTCTGTCATCGACCCAGAACTTTGTGTATACTGCGGATGGTGTGAAGGCGTCTGCCCAACTGATGCAGCAAAAGTCAAAAAACCATTCGAAGGTTCTATTGAAATTGATGACGAAAAATGTCAAGCTTGTGGAGCTTGTGTAGATATCTGTCAATGTAATGCTTTAGCATTCCCAGTATCTTCCGGCCCAGGTTCTAGAATGGAACATGTCATTGCTTACAACGACTACTGTGTACGTTGTAAAGCATGTGCAAACGCATGTCCTAACGATGCAATTACCGTAAAAAGAACTGCAGTCGACCACACTCCTATTAACTCTACTACTTGGAAAGAAGCTTTAGACGCTATTAAAGACTAGGTGATTAGATGGAACTTAAAGTAAATCAAGATAATTGTTTAGGATGCGGGATTTGTGTAATTGCTTGTCCTGTTAATGCAGCTATCAGTCCAGAAAACGCTGGTGGTAATGGTGCAAAGACTGAAGAAGTTATTATGATGGTAGAAAACGGATTTATCAAACTTTTCAGTCCTGAAAAATGTGAATTGTGTGGAACATGTCAAATGTTTTGCCCAGTAAATGCTATATGGTTAGAATAGGGGGATTATTATATGCATTACGCTAATACTTATTTAGAAAAACCTGTAGTACCAGATGTAAAAATTACTGGTGAAGGAACTACTGATGTTCTCAAATGTATGTTAAATACTGGATCAGATATTTATCAAGGAGCATGTAAAAAAAGAGGTTCTACATTAAAAGAAGAATACAAAAACGCTTCCGGTACCTGTTACATGGACCCTAGGGACATGGCAAAATTAGGTGTAAACAACTGGGACACTGTACTTGTAAAAACCGACTTCGGTGAAGTTGTAGTAAACTGTGCAGTTTCAAGAGACGCACCTCACGAAGGAACTGTATTCATTTGTAAAGGACCATGGGCTAACACTATTGTAAGCCACGACACTTACTGCTGTTCTGACCCTACTTACAAAGGAATTAAATGTACTGTTGAAAAAACAGACAGAAAAGTATTACTCATGGCAGACTTAATGAGATGGGTATACAAAAAATATGTTGATGAAGAAGATGACGATGTTGTTGAAAACATGGAATCTTTAGGTGAATTACCTGTTTATCACGGACGTAAATGGGAGGAGTTGATTGATCATGACTTATGAACCACCTGTAACTGATTATGATTACATTGTTGAAAATTGTACCTGTGCATTCTGTGGTTGTAACTGTGACGACTTAGATTACTTAGTTAAAGATAATCACGTAGTTGCTGTAAGACACGCATGCAGATTAGGAGCAAGTAAAATTATGGAAGATATGGACCAAAGATTACTTGTTCCAATGGTTAGGGATGAAAACGGAGAACTCAAAGAAGTAGACTGGGACACTGCTTTAGACAAAGCTGCTGAATACATCGCAAACTCCATCAGACCTGTATTCTACGGATGGTCTGAAACTTCTACTGAATGTATGAAAGAAGGAGTAGCATTAGGTGAATACATCGGTGCAGTTTTAGACAACCAAGCTACTATCTGTCACGGTCCTTCATTACAAGCTGTACAAAACGCAGGTTACCCTATCCAAACCTTAGGTGAAGTACAAAATAGAGCTGACATGATTGTTTACTCTGGAAGTAACGCTATGAACTCTCACCCAAGACACATGGCTAGATACGCTGTATTCTGTCGTGGATACTTCAGACAAAGAGGAAGATTCGACAGAACTGTTGTAACTATGGATCCAAAATTCTCCGATACTGCTAAATGTTCCGACAAATGGATTGGATTCGAACAAAACGGAGACTACGGTTTCTACAACGCTATCAGAGCTGTTCTCAGAGGAAAAGAATTATACCAAGATGTAATTTCCGGAATTCCTAAAGAAGACATTTATGAATTAGCAGAAGAAATGAAAAACGCTGAATTCGGTGTTCTCTTCTTCGGTTTAGGTTTAACCCACACTTTATCAAAACAAAGAAACATTGATATTGCTATTAAAATGGTTCAAGACTTAAACAGATACAGTAAATGGGGTCTTACTCCAATGAGAGGTCACTTTAACGTAAACGGATTCAACATTTTCATGGCATTCGAATGTGGATTTGCTTTCGGTGTTGACTACTGTAGAGGTTACCCAAGATATATGATGGGTGAAACCAACACTATCGATTTATTAGTCAGAAAAGAACCTGACTGTTTCATGGTTATTGCAGCTGACCCTGGTGCTCACTTCCCTAATGGAGCAAACCAACACTTAGCTAACATTCCTGTTATTCAAATCGATATTCACTGGGGACCATCTACCGAACTCGCAGATGTAGTATTACCAGGTTCATTCATCGGTGTAGAATGTGCTGGTACCAGTTATCGTATGGATGGAGTTCCTATTTACATGAAAAAAGCTATCGACAAACCAGAAACCTGTCGTGATGACGAATGGATTGTCCGTGAATTGAAAGAAAGAGTAATGAAACTCAGAGAAGAGCCAAACGTAGCTCCAAAATATGTGCCAAATCCAAACGCACTATAAAGGTGATATAATGGAATATATTCTTAAAAATGGTATTGTCTACGACCCTGCTAACGAAATTAACGGGGAAAAGATGGACGTCATGTTCAAAGACGGCCTCATAGTAGATAACGTATCCGCAGATGCTGAAGTCTTAGACGTTACCGATAAAATAGTCATGCCAGCAGGTGTTGACCCTCACGCACACGTTGCAGGTCCTAAATTAGTAGTAGGAAGATTATACAGACCTGAAGATTCCAGAAGAGGTGTTACTCAAAAAACTAAAGTATTAAGATCCGAATCTGGTTTCTCCATTCCAAGTTGTCCTGCAACCGGTTACAGATACTCAAGATTAGGTTACGGTACTGTTGTAGAAGCAGCTATGCCTCCTCTTGAAGCAAAACACACTCACGAAGAAATTGCAACTATTCCACAATTAGACATCCCAGCTATGCCATTATTCGGTAACAACTGGTTTGTAATGGAATACGCAAAAGATAACAATATTGAAGACATCGCAGCATTCGTAGCTGCATGGTTAAAAATATCCAAAGGTTACGGAATCAAAATCGTAAACCCATGTGGAAGTGAAGCATGGGGTTGGGGTATGAACGTACACGGTGTAAACGACAAAGCACCATACTTTGATGTAACTTCCAAAGAAGTTATCGTTGCACTCGCAAAAGCTAACGAAATGTTAAACTTACCTCACTCTATCCACATTCACCCTAACGACTTAGGACACCCTGGTAACGTACCAACCACTATTGAAACTATGGATGCTGTTAAAGGAATCAAAAAAGGTAAAGGCGCAGCTGAAGTTAGGGACCAAGTTATGCACTTAACTCACTTACAATTCCACTCCTACTTAGGAAACAGTTGGAAAGATGTAACTTCCGGTGCTGAAGAAGTCGCTAAACACTTCAACAAAGCTGACAACTTAACCTGTGATATCGGTCAAGTAACTTTCGATGAAACCACTACTATGACTGCAGACGCTCCTATGGAATACGACTTATTCAAATTATCCGGTCTTAAATGGACCAACAAGGATATTGAATGTGAAACTGCAGCAGGTATCATCCCATGTATCTACTCCAAAAGAAGCCCTGTTAGTACCTTACAATGGGCTATCGGTCTTGAATTATTCTTGTTAATTGAAGATCCATGGAGAGTATGTTTAACTACTGACCACCCTAACGCAGGTCCTTTCACCAGATATCCTAGAATCATTTCCTGGTTGATGAGTAATGAGAAAAGACAAGACATGTGTGACAATGAAGTTCACAAATGGGTACACAAAAGAACTCTTCTCCCAACTCTTGAAAGAGAATACGATTTCTACGATATTGCAACTATTACAAGAGCTGCTCCAGCTAAAATCTACGGATTCACTGACAGAGGTGCACTTACCCCTGGTTACAGAGCAGACATTGCAGTATATGACATAAATCCTAATGACATTGACCCATCCAAACAAGCTGACGAAATCGAAAAAGGTTTCAACGTAGCTGACTACACTATTAAAGATGGTCAAATATTAGTAAAAGATAAAGAAATTGTAAAAGTTAAAGAAAGTCAAAACATTTGGGTTAACGTAAAAGGATGGGAACAAAACGAGCAAAAAGTTATCGACAACATTATGCCGTTCTTCACCCAATACTACTCAGTTAAATGGGAAAACTATCCAGTACACGACCACTATGTATCAAACCCAATTAGAGTTGACGTTGACGGTAAATAGGGGTGTTTAATTTGAAAACAATTACATTTGATCAAATCAAAACTTCATCAATCGCTTTAGAATTCGATGAATTAATTCCTGATGAAATTTACTCATGGACCGAAGCAGATTTCGCTAAATATCAAGTTCCTATTGGAAATTCCAGATTCCCAATCACTGACTTCTTCGACATCACTGTTGAAGGAGAAGCTAACGGACCTGAAGAAGTTGAAATGATTTTAAACGGTGACTTAAACAGAGTAAAATACATCGGTTGTAAAATGAGCGCTGGAAACATTGTCTGTAACAGTAGTGTAGATTTACACGTAGGTGCAGAAATGTCCGGTGGATCTATTCTCGTAAAAGGTAACGCAGCTGCTCACGCTGGAAGAGAAATGTCTGGTGGATACCTTGAAATCGAAGGAAATACCAAAGAATTCACTGGTGCTTCTTACATCGGTGAATGGAGAGGTATGACCGGAGGACAAATTGTTGTTGGCGGTAACGCTGGTAAACAATGTGGTGAATGTTTAACTGGTGGAAGAATTCACGTTAAAGGTAACTGTGATATCTTAGCTGGTATTCACATGACCAAAGGTCTTATTGAAATTGACGGTGACGTAAACCGTTGGCCTGGTGGTCAAATGAAAAACGGTAACATTGTCATCCACGGATTCCTCGGTAGATTACTCGAAGGATTTGTTCTCAACGGTATCGTTGTAGATCCTGAAGTAGAAGGAACCACTTTCAAAGGAAAATATATTCACTACACTGGAGATATTGGTCTCAACGGTAAAGGTAACCTTTACTTAGGTGCTGAAGCTAACAAAGAAAAATTAGCTGAATACGGTGAACTTGACGACGAATATACTTCAATCAGAGAATACAGGAATTTATAATTCCTTTCTCTTTTCTTTTTTTTAAATAATTTTTAGGTAGATACTATGGTGAAAGAAGTAGAAATGACCTTTGATGAGGTTGTAGAATACGTTAGAAACAATGTGTATGTTGGAGATGTTTTTGAAATTTCCTATAATCGTATTTTTGCTCCAGGAGAAGTATTAGGTCTCACAGAAGAAGATGATGTAACTGGAGAAGGTCTCAGGGTCGGTTTACAGTTAACTGGTGAAATTTTAAATCAGTCAGTTGAAGTTGACTTGCATGAAATTGCTGATGATTTATTAGAAATTCGTCATATTCACGATGACGATGAAATTATAATAGAAGTATTATAATCCTCTTTTTTTTATTTATTTTTTCATGTTCATTTTTCATTGAAAATTTTTTTTGTTCGATAATATACAAACAAACTTTTATATGATGAGGTGTATATAAGTAAGTAAGGGGTTGATTGTTATGAAAGAACTAGAATTAACCGCAGAAGATGCTGTAAAATATTTGAAAGAAAATGTAAAAATGCATGATAGGATTCAAATAGCCTATAATAGAGTTTTTGCAGAAGGTGAAGTTTTAAACGTTGATTTTTCAGAATATTTCGGTAAACCTGGATTTAAAATGTTAGTGTCTCTTGATGAAAGTGATTTGGGCGCTACCATAGAAATAGATATTTATGAATACGAACAGGATATTATAGAATTCATTCATTATCCTAAAAATGGTGAAGAAGTGGAAGTTACAGTAGTGTAACTACAATCTATCCATTTCTTCAAATGGTATTAATTTTTCGATAGCTTTAACTTCAATATCGATTCCTTTTTCTTTTATTGCACCAATGGTATTGAGTCCACTGCCTGCAACGACACCGAAGTTGTAATTGTCAGCTTTTGCATTATATGTTACTTCTCTTGGTTTTCCAATTTTATATATTGAAAATCCTGTGTTTTTAAGGATGTCCAGAAGGTGCACCGCATAGTCACGCGCGATGTAAGGTATTTCCTTGAAGCTGGCCAATATTTTAGTGGTTCCGCTGTTTGCAGATATTGAAGTCATATTTTTTGATAGGAATATCTTATGCGGATCGATTGTTGTTCCGTTATAGGATATCAGGTCTATGAACAGTGGAGGCTCTGTAAGCTCCAGCAATCCTCCGTATATCGGATTGCACATGATTCCGTTGTTTATTAAAAGTCCATCAATGCTTAAGCTGCAGATGGTAGCTATTCCTATTTTTTCATCGTCACTTGGATGGTCTAAAAGCTTGTAGTAAGGATTGATGTATTTCGGATTGGAGTTGTATGTATCTTCCATGATTGTCATTGCGGCATCCAGATTGTCCTTGTCCAGATATGAAACATTTGATATGATGTCTCCTTTTCTTTTTTCAACATTGAAATCGACTTGCTGTATCAGATTCCATGACTTTGAAAGCAGGAATGGTATTTTAGGTTGCTTCATGCTTCCTCCGGCCTTTAATGTTGGGCGGATTGTTGTTGTGATTGGGGACAATGTTTTAAAATCCGTGATTTCCTCTGCAATCTTGATGTCAATCTCTTCTCCCAGTTCTTTAATGGCACAGAATGGTGTAATTCCTCCGACAATGGCTATTCCTACCATTCCGTCAGGAACATGTATTCCTAAAAGGTCTTCCCCTTCATTGGATATGTCAATTACTCCGCCAATTCCGATTTTGTCTAGCTTTTCAAGTAGCTCTACTGTTTTTTGCCTTCCCACTCCAGGTATAAGTCTGAAATTTGCAGGTATCACTCCGCTGCCGGTTTCGACTACGTCCAAAACTGATGTTAGCTTTGCGTTTGAAAATGCGTCCAGAGGGGTCACGGATGTCTTTTTGTATGAAATCAGTTGTGTGAATGTGATTGGTTGATGGTCTTCTATTTTCAGAAGTCCTCCGTATTGCGGCTGTGAAGGTATTCCCTCATTTAAAAGTATTCCGTCAATTGTTGTTCCGCACAAGGTGGTTACTTCAATTTCGTCCTTGTTTCTAGCTTTGTTTAAATTAACATAAGGACTAACAGAAAGACCACTTTCAAAAATTTCTTTCAGTATATTAATTGATTCTTCATTATAAATGGTTGATGTATTTACTACTACATTTCCGCTTTGCGTCATATAGTTGAAGTCAGTTAAATAAATCATTTCCTCAAATTTTGAATGGATGAAATCAACCTGATCGTAAATCAGTCCCTTCTCAAGTTTTTCACGGCCCAAATCGGTGATTATCCTTCCGGAATATCCCTTTCTTTCGGTATATCCCTTTTCATCCAATATTTGCATATGGTATCTGACTGCACGTTCACCCAGATTGTATCCCTTGTTTTTCAGTTCATCGGCTATCAGCTTGGATCCTGTAGGTTTTTCCTGTGCATTCAATATCCTTAAAATTTCTATCATTCGGTGTTCGGATTCTGACATAAAAATAGCCCCATTTTAAATTTAATCATAGATCTTATCATTAAATCTAAAATAAAAAATAAATATTTAGATTTAGATATCTAAATATTTTCTTTGTTCGTATCCAAATACTTGAACACGGTATTCGTCCCATTCTTTGTATTTGAGTTCAAGGAACTTTTCGCTTACGTGCGGACCTAAAGCGTTGAGGATTAATGGGTCTTCTTCAAGTGCATGGTAAGCTTCCCATAAACTTGTTGGCAATAGTTTAATTCCTTTGGCTTCTCTTTCCTCTTCGGTCATGACGTAAATGTTGTCCTCTACAGGTTCTCCCGGATCGATTTTGTTCACGATTCCGTCAATTCCTGCTTCAAGCATTACTGCGAATGCAAGGTATGGGTTACATGCAGGGTCAGGGGACCTGTATTCAATACGTGTAGCTTTTCCACGAGCTGCAGGTACTCTTATTAAAGCGGACCTGTTTCTGAGACCGTATGCTCTGTATACAGGTGCTTCAAAACCTGGGACTAAACGTTTGTATGAGTTTACGATTGGGTTTGTAATTGCTGTAATTGCAGGAGCGTGCTTAAGCAATCCTCCCATAAAGTGGAGTGCATCCTTGGAAAGGCCGGTTTCGGAATCAGGGTCTGAGAAGAGGTTTCTGTCACCTTTGAATACTGATTGGTGGCAGTGCATTCCACTACCGCTCACTCCAAAGAATGGTTTAGGCATGAATGTTACCCTGTAATCCATTTGGTCAAATGTAGCCATGTTGTCTACGATAGCTTTAATAGCCTGTTTGAATGTAATTACTGCATCTGCAGTCTTAAGTGCATCCTTGAATTTGAATGCGATTTCGTTTTGACCAGGAGCTACTTCGTGGTGGGATGCTTCAACTTCAAAGTCGAGGTCTTCTAGGTTCAATGTCAATTCTCTTCTGAAGTCAGGTCCTTTGTCTAGAGGTTCCACGTCAAAGTATCCTGCATCATCGTATGGCATAGGGTATCCGTTTTCATCGATATCCACAATAAAGAATTCCGGTTCCGGACCGATATTGTATTGCAATCCCATTTTTCCAATGTGTGCCAATGATTTTTTAAGTACTCCCCTAGGGTCACCTATAAACGGTTTTTTGTCAGCAGTCCAAACGTCACAGATGAATCTGCAGGTTGCAGACTCTTCAGGTCTCCATGAAAGTCTGGAGTAGGTGTCGATATCAGGTTTTAATACCAAATCACTGTCGTTTACTCCAACGAATCCTGCAATTGATGATCCGTCGAATAACATTCCTTCATTGAATAATTCCGCCATGTCTTCGCCATTGAACGGGATGACGATGTTTTTAACGGTACCGTTAATGTCTACAAACTGTAAACGGATAAATTTGATATTATCCTCTTTCATTTTTTCTTTAATTTGTTCTATTTTTTCTTCTGGAATATCGCCCATCTAAATCAAGCTCCAAAGTATTAAGATTGAGTTTTTAATAGTCGGAAATATGTTTCCTATCAAAAATATATCTTAATTTATTAATATATAAAGATTTTGAAAAAATAATTATATAATGCTATTATGTAATTTTTAATATATTAATGTGTAAGTAATTTTTTTTTAAATAAAAAATGTATATTTGTTTTTAAATTTTGTTATATATTGTTCATTTGATTATAAAAAAGAGTAAAAAATTTGACTTATTTTTCATAACTCTTCAATTTTAAAGGAGCCCAAATCCAATAAGTCAAATGTTAATATTTTCGGTGCGACAGTAACCTTTCCAATGCCTGTAATTATCTTATACGCTTCCATAGCTTCAAGACATCCAATCAGATTGGGTGTCGGTCCGATGGCCGGAGGAACGCCTGAAGTTATATTCATCAGCTCGCCAATAAACTCTTCATTCAGCTCTTTTCCAGTGGACGGCAGGTTGAACATTTCCTCATAACTTTTGGTGTTTGATAAAAATACGGTAATCTGGCCCAGGGTTCCGTGAATTGCCCCATGGATATATGGAATCATATTGTCCCGGGCTTTTCTTGAAACTATTACTCTTGTTAGAATATTGTCAAGGGCATCAATAACGATGTCTGCATCCCCGATGATCTTGTCGATGTTTGTGGAGTCCACATGTTCTGTAAAGCTTGTCACTTTAACATAAGGATTGATTTTTTCAATTTTCTGCTTTGCAACCTCGCTTTTAGCCAATCCGATTTCATCGGTTGTTGAAAGGGTTTGTCTGTTCAGATTTGTCCAGTCAAAGGAATCCTCATCCACTAAAACAAGCTCTCCAATGCCCATTCTTGCAAGCATTTCAATGGTCTGGCCTCCGATTCCTCCGCAGCCAATGACTGCAATTTTCGAATTCCTGAACTTTTCCTGTTCGCTTTTGTCTGCAAGAGGCATTTGGCGGGTAATTATTTCCCAGTATCTGTCATCATTCTCCATATTAACACCTAAAAGTGGTCAAATTCACTTCCGAAGTATTCATATACCTTTTGAAGCTCTTCAGGAATATTCAGCATTTGTGTACAGAAAGGTATGCATTCCTTACAGTCAACACAGCTGTCCGCTCTTGAATCGTCATCAATCAATGAGAAATACTGCATTGCACTTGCCTTCGGATCATTAAGCATGTTTGCAATATTGAATTCGGTGAGGCAGTTGATGATGTCCACCCCATGAGGACAAGGCATGCAATAGCCGCATCTTGTACATCTGTTACCTACAAATCCTCTGTATTCTCTTGCGACTTCCCTTATGACTTCCTGGTCATGATCGCTTATTTCATCAATTCTTGAAGCTATTTCAATGTTTTCTTTCACCTGTTCGAGGCTGGTCATACCGCTTAATACGCAATCTACATCATCCCTGTTCCATAAATACTGCAATGCCCATTCAACAGGTGTCCTTTTAACTTCAGCCATATTCCAAATGTCCTGAACGGATTGCGGAATGTTGTTGACAAGTCTGCCTCCTCTGAGAGGTTCCATAATCATGCTGCCTATATTTACTTCCTTGAGATAGTCAAGGCCCATGATTCCTGACTGATAATACTCGTCAAAATAGTTCATCTGTGTCATGACGACTTCCCATTTCGGATATTCGTCAATGATTTCAATCAGATAGTCCACTTCAATATGTGATGAAAATCCGACATGCTTCACGACTCCTGAACTTAGGCAATCATCCAAAAAGTCCAAAACTCCAAAATCTCTGACCTTATTCCAGTCAGGGACTGTAAGGGAGTGAAGCAGGTATATGTCTATATAATCGGTCTTGAGTTTTTCAAGCTGCTCATCAAGATACATCTGAAAGTCGTCTTCGCTTTCGATAGCCCATGATGGTGACTTAGTGGAGAGTATAACATCGTCTCTGTAACTGTTTTCAGCTAAAAATTCACCAACAAATCTTTCACTGTTTCCGCTGCCCTCCAAGGTTTCGCTGTGGTAAGGATAAGCGGTATCGATGAGATTGATTCCATTTTCAATTCCATATTCGAGCATTTTGGACGCTTCTTGAGTATCAATATCAGCATTAGAATTAGTTGTTGGAAGTCTCATAGTTCCAAAACCAAGCCTTGAAACTTTCAATCCGGTCTTTCCAAGTTCATTATATAACATTTCAAATCCTCAATAACTTAACATGGATATATTATATTAATAAACTATAAAATTGTTATGTTTTGAAAAATAAGTATTTTAAAAATAGTTTAGATGGAAAATTCCTGGGATTTAGGATGCCGGGGGCGGGATTCGAACCCGCGATCTCACGGTATCCCAGGAATACGGTTGAGCACGCTATATTACCCTATGAGCCGTGCGCTCTAACCAGCTGAGCCACCCCGGCATCTAACAAATATATATCTTTTAATCATTACATTTAAAGTTTTTGTTTTTTAGTTATTTTTTGGCATTTTTTTAAAATTAACATATGTATTTAATAACCTTTAATTATATAGTTATATTATTAATTATTTTTATCGTGATATTATGAGTAAAGTTAAAGACATGTCATTGGCACCTGAAGGTGTCCGTAAGATCGAATGGGTTCAAAAACACATGCCTGTTTTGGAATCCATTAAAGAGGAATATTTAGAAACTCAACCTTTCAAAGGTATTACCATCGGTTCATGCTTACACTTGGAACCTAAAACCATCAATTTAGGTTTGACCTTGATGGCTGGTGGAGCGGAAGTCGCTATGACTGGTTGTAACCCATTGTCCACTCACGACGATGCAGTTGCAGGTGCGGCTGACCTTGGTTTAAACGTTTACGGCTGGAGAGAACAGGACGATGAGGAATACTACCAAACCATCAACATGGTTCTTGACCACAAGCCTGACATCATCATCGATGACGGAGCAGACATGATTATGGTTCTCCACAACGAAAGAAAAGAACTTTTAAGCCACATCAAAGGTGCTTGTGAAGAAACTACAACCGGTGTTCACAGATTACAGGCAATGCACGCTGACGGCGCATTGAAATTCCCGGTAATCGCAGTAAACGATGCTTATACCAAATACTTATTTGATAACAGGTACGGTACCGGACAATCCAGTTTCGATGCAATCATGGGAACAACCAACATGGTTATTGCAGGTAAAACTGTTGTCGTATGCGGATACGGCTGGTGCGGTCGTGGATTAGCTTTACGTGCAGCAGGTCTCGGTGCAGATGTAATCGTTACTGAAGTTGACCCAATCAGAGCTCTTGAAGCAAGAATGGACGGATACAGAGTAATGACCATCAGAGAAGCAGTAAAACAAGCTGACTTAATCATTACCGTAACCGGTAACGCTGATATCATCTGCGGTGATGACTTCAAATACATGAAAGACGGATGTATGCTTGCAAACTCCGGACACTTCAATGTTGAAATCAACAGACCTGATCTTGAAGCTATCTCAACCGAAGTAAAAGAAGTACGTGAAAGTATTGAAGAGTTCACCACCAAAGATGGACGTAAAATCTACTTGCTCGCAGATGGCCGTTTAGTAAACTTATCCGCAGCAAGAGGTCAAGGTCACCCTGCTGAAATCATGGACATGAGTTTTGCTGTACAGGCATTATCCGCAAAACACATCCTTGAAAACGATTTGCCTGTTGGAGTAACCAAAGCTCCTGATGAAATCGACTACACCGTAGCAAGCATGAAATTGGATGCTATGGGTATTGAAATCGACTCATTAACAGACAAACAAAAAGCTTACATGGCTAACTGGCAAGAAGGAACATAATTCCTTCAAATTTTTTTTTCTTTTTTTATGTCATATTTCAGATACATTGATAACGGTGACGGTCCAACCAAGCTTTTTGTTGGTGGCGTTCACGGAAATGAAGGGGTTACCTCCCTGAAATTCATTCAAAGAATTCAAGAAGAGGATTTATCCCCCGGACAGTTCTATTTTTATAATTTTGACAAGACTCCTTATATTTCAACAATTAAAAAGGAATATTATCAGTCCGAGATAGGCCAGAAGATTTTAAATTTGATAGAATACTTCGAGCCTGATTTCTACACTGAACTGCACTGTTACAATCTTAAAAACTATGAAAAGTTAACCTCAATGGAGAGATATAAAAAGACTGGTGTTCCTCCGTTGATTAAACTGGGAAATCATGTATTGGTGTCTTCAGTTTCACCCCTGATTAGAATGACATATTTTTCAACAGAAACTGTCTGTAAAACTTTGGAATTTCCATGTTTTGAAAAATTAACTCCAGATCTGGAAGAGGAATTCGGCTTCAATAGGAAACTGGCCATTGAGACCTATGAAAAATTGCTGAAACTCATTTTAAAATCTCCTTCAAGACAGTATTTTGAAACGGAGATGCTCAAGTATTATGCCCCTCAAGTTGAGCTGGCTGTAGAATATGCAAAAAAAGTGTTTGGAGAGGATTTCCCTCCATATTGATCTATTTTTTTTTAATTTTAAAACCAGGCATCAAGGCTGCCCTGGGATGAGTTTAAATTTTTAAGCTTGTCTGATGCTTTCGCAACACGGTCTTCGGAAAATCCGTGTTCATAGCATAAGAATTCAATTAGCTTGTCCTGTTTCGGTTTTTCCCACTTGATTTTATAGTCGGTATTGACATTATGATTTAAAAACAGTTCCCTGACCTCATCCAAATCGTGGGTGGACTGTTGCTGAAGCTCTGCCAATTTCTCTTTAAGCTGTCCCTTATGAGCCAATTTGAGAGCGGTTTTTGCACCTACTCCCTTCAGGCCTTCACAGAAATCGGTTCCGATTAAAATTCCCATGTCAATCAGTTCTTCACGGGTAATTTTAAGTTCTTTTAAAACCCTGTTCAATTCATAATATTCAAGATTTCCCAGATTTGAATTGATTGCAAGGTTTCTTACAACCCTTTTGGCTCCAAAAAGCAGGCAGTCGTAATCTTGGGAGGCCACTGCATATGCATCGCCGTTTGCAACAAGGTATGCTGCCTGAGCTTCACCTTCTCCCTTGGCTTCGACGTACGGTATTCCCATTAAGGTCAGAAGCTTTTTGGAGGATTCGATAATTTCCGGTGATAATTTTGATGATCTCATTGCAAACTTGCGGGCCTTTTCGGTATCTCCCTGGGCCAGCGCTTCCTTGTAAATCTTTTCAGCCTCGTCTCTAACTTCTCTTCTTTTGGCCTGGGTGTCACTTTTAAGTTCACTGGACTGTCCGTCAAAGACGTAAATTGGTTTGATGTCCTTTTCAACCATTGATGAGTTTCTGTATAATATTCCGCTCAAGTGGGATGTGATATTTCCATTTTCATCTGTCAATGGCCTTCCGTCCCTTTGTCTGATGGTTGAGAGGAACTGGTATAGCGTATTGAATGCATCAATAGATACGGCCCTTCCTTCCAAATCTTTAAAGTCAATCTTTTCAGGTTCAATTATGTCCTTAAGTTTAACACCCATTTTAACACCTAAATCTCTTTGAAATAGCTAACCGGAAACATTTCCTTAATCCACATCAGGATTTCATCATTGCTGATGATAACGTAATCCCTTGCCAGGAAGTCTTCATCTGTTTTAAACAAATCGATTAGCTTTTCGTTTGGCTTTTCTATGAAGATATTGTTGATTTCCCTTCTGGATTCTATATTGTAATTTTTTAAAATTCTTCCAATCGGTATATCTGCCCTGAGCAAATCGGAACAGACTTCCTTGCTGCACCTTCCTAACGGAACGTGGGATATTGCATATATCAGAGGCTGGTCGCCCTTATGCATTATAACTTCTCTAAAATTAATTTCATCGCCTGCATTGACATTCACCAATTTAGCACGCTCTTCATCAGCATCCTCAAAATGTTGGTCGAGGGTGTCCAGACTGATTTTTCCGTAAAGCACATCTAAAATTGCAGTAATGGACCCGTCTGTTGTCAGCAGAATTTTCTGTGTGTTTGAGAATTTCTCGCCGTAGTCTTTTTCAAGGTCGTTGATTTTTTCGATTAATGGTTTGTTTGCTTCGTTTTTATCATTCTGCATTTAAATCACTTATAAATCTTTTGGATTAGTAATAACTCCTTTAATTGCTGAAGCAGCTACTACTTTTGAATTTGATAAGTAAACTGATGATGCAGGATCTCCCATTCTTCCTTTGAAGTTCCTGTTTGTTGTTGAAATGCATGATTCGCCTTCGGACAGCACTCCCATGTGTCCTCCGAGGCATGGTCCGCATCCAGGGTTGCAGATTATTGCTCCGGAATCTATGAATGTGTCGATGTATCCTAAATGCATTGCCTGTTTGTAGATTTCCCTTGAAGCCGGAAGAATCAGTAATCTGATGTCATCGCAGATTTTTTGATTTTCGAGTATGTCAGCCGCATCCTTCAGGTCGGACAGCCTTCCGTTGGTACATGACCCGATCAGGCACTGGTCAATTGAGGTTCCTTCGATTTTTGAGATGTCGCATACGTTGTCAACATCATTCGGACAGGCGATTTGAGGTTCCATGTCTGTTATGTCAAAGTGCTTTTCCTGTGAATATACTGCATCCTTGTCTGATCTTACAATGTTGAGTTCAGATTCCTGTTTGCCTGTTCTTTTGCATATGTAATCGATAACTTCACGGTTAGGTTCCATTATTCCGTTTTTTGCACCCATTTCTATTGCCATATTGCACATGGTTGCTCTTCCTTCAACGCCCATGTTTTCTATTGTCGGGCCGCAGAACTCCGCTGTTTTATATGTTGCGCCTGCAATTCCCATTTCGCCGATTATATTTAATATTATGTCTTTCGGTGCAATGTATGGGTTGAGTTCCCCTTCGACTGTCATTTTAATTGCTTCAGGAACCATGAACCATGTTTTTCCTGTTGCCCAAACCATTGCAAGGTCTGTTGCACCCATACCGGTTGAAAATGCTCCGAATGCACCATATGTACATGTATGTGAGTCAGCACCCACAATGACTTTTCCGGGTTCGACCAATCCCATTTCAGGAACTACCTGATGGCAGATTCCCTCTCCGTGAATGAAGTTTTTAGTTATGTTTTGAGTCTTGATGAAATTTCTGCAGACCTTCTGAAATTCGGCGGAGCCGATTGTATTTGCAGGGATGTTGTGGTCAAAGATAATTGCTATCTTTTCAGGGTCCCATACCTTGTCCGCTATCTTTTCAAAGGTTTTGATTGCAGGTGGTGAAGTTCCGTCGTGTGACATTGCAAGGTCGACTGGGATTTCAATGATTTCTCCCGGACTCACTTCGTGACCTGCCTTTGATGATAATATTTTTTCAGTAATGTTCATTTCAATCTATTCCCTTTTACTGATTTTTTTAACAATGTCCTTGAATACTTGGTCGTTGATGTATTTTCCTTCTTCTCTTGATTTTTTGACCTGTTTTACGATTTCAATAAGTTCCTCATCACTTACTTCAAGGTCACATTCATTCAATTTTGCCCTTACCGCCCTGCAGCCTGAATGTTTACCTAAAACAAGCTGTCTTCTTTGACCGACCAGTTCAGGAAGATAAGGTTCATAGCAGAGAGGCTCTTCAATAACCGCATCTACGTGTATTCCGGATTCGTGTCTGAATACGTTGTTTCCGACAACAGGCTTGTTGTATGGAATAGGTAGGCCGCTTGCTCTTGACACGAGATCAGACAGTTCCTTGATGTATTTGGTTTTAAATCCGTAGTCTTTTCCGTATAAGATTTTCATTGCCATGATGAGTTCTTCAAGTGAAGCGTTACCTGCTCTTTCACCAATACCGTTGACGGTTGTTGAAACCGCTTTTGCACCTGCAAGAACACCTGTGATTGAGTTGATAACTGCAAGACCGAAATCATTGTGCAGGTGAACTGCAATATCGATGTCTATGTCTTTTACAAGTTCTTCGACAAGGTATTTGATTCCTTGAGGGGTAATAGCTCCGGTTGTATCTGCAATGTGGACTCTGTCCGCTTTGCATTCCTGAGCTTTGCCGTAAATACGTTTTAAAAATTCGATGTCTGTTCTTGTTGCATCCTCTGCGGAAAATGCAACGAACAGGCCGTGGTCTTTTGCGTAATCCACTGCGCTTTCACATAGGTTGATTGCGTCTTGTCTTGTAATGTGCATCTTGTGGTCAAGGTGGATGTCTGATGTTCCGACAAATGTAATCACACCGTCCACATCACAGTCGAGTGCAGCGTCAATGTCTTCAGGTTTTGTTCTTGTCAATCCAAGAATTGTAGCGTCAAGGCCTTCGTTAGCTATTGCCTTTACGGATTCCTTTTCCTTTTCTGAAACAATTGGGAAACCGGCTTCAATCTGATGTATCTTAAATTGATCAAGCTTTCTTGCGATTTCTAATTTTTCTTCAAAGCTGAAACAAACTCCAGGTGTTTGTTCGCCGTCTCTTAAAGTAGTGTCATAAATTGTAATGTCATCTGGAAATGTTAATTCAGACTCTTTGTTATAATGACTTATAAAATATTGCAATATAATCACTTCTAAAAATTAATCTAATATAATATTATAATAGGTTTGTTATTTATATAAGTTTTCTAATAGCTCCAGATATGAAGTTCTCTCAAACCCGTCAGTGATGCCCAATTTTTCGAAAAGTCCGAAAATTTTGTCCTGAGCTTCACTGTAGTCCTCACCATCATCAAGGGCAATTTCTATTTCCATATACGGGTCAAGCCCTTCTATGTCGTCCAGGGATATCTCAAAGTTTTCATATTTGTAGTACTGTCTGTTCTTTCTGACTGTCCTCACCTTCTTGAAACCTATTTCCTCAAAGATGTCTGCGCATTTTTCTGAGTCATCGATGCCCATTTCAATCTCTTTTCTGGTTTTGGATTTTGAGTCTATTTTGGGTCCCTTGTATGTGATGAATATGTTTGTTTTGTCATCTTCCTTTGTGGTTCTTATTCTCAACGCCTCGTCGGTTTGGGCAAAATCAACCACAGGGCTATTGAAATAGATGTCTTCCTGAAACTCATTTTTGCTTTTTTCCGCACCGATTTCAGCGAGTCTCTCTTCAATTTCTTCAAAACTGTCTATTTTTGCTTTCACTTCAACTTCTATCATGGTATCTGATATTATTATGTAATTGTTTATTATTATAACTGTCTAAATTATGAGCTTCAGATGTTTCCCATTTCACTTTGAAATGTTATTGATGGCGAATCATAGGCATTATTTATATACGGAATATCACTATAAATAGTAGTTTTTATATAAATTTTAAGTATACTTTTAGCAGGTGAAGGGAACAATGTCTGAGTTTGGGGAGTTACTAAAAAAAGAGTTTTTCATCATAGATTCCAATAATCTGGATTCAGTTGAAGACAGGTTATACGGATATGTGTTCAGCAATGATAAGGTCATATTTGATTGTAATGATGCGAATGTTTCCGGCGGTGGGGAAGGTACCTACGTTCTAGTTAAAAATTTCGAATCCTCCATTTCCATATTTCAGGATTTCAACGGCTCATACGGTTTGTATGTATATGATGACGGTGAAAATTTCGCTGTTTCAAATTCATTCAACTATCTTGTTGAACACCTCAGAAATCACTATAAGCTGTCATTAAATGAGGATTTTGCTAAAGTATTGATGTCCTGCGGATTAAGTACATTTAGCTTTAAGGAAACATTGGTCAACGAAATTGAAAGAATCCCCAGAAACTACACTATTCACATTGACAAGGACAATAAAACTTTAAGCTTTGAAAAGATTGATTTTATGGAGCATACTCTTGATTTGAATTCAAGGGAAGGTTTGGATGTATTGGATAGGTGGTTTGAGAAATGGGTCAATATAATCAGGTCCCTTAAGAGGAAAACAAACAATATTCAGGTTGCCTTAAGCGGAGGATTTGACACAAGGGTCATTTCGGTTTTATGGTTGTGTGCGAATATAGATTTAAATAAGATTCACATTGTCTCCATTGATGACGATAACCACACGCACAGTGAAGATTTTAAAATAGCAACAGAAATAGCCAATCATTTTGATTTTCCGTTGAACAACAATCCTATTCGATCCAAAATGGAGTATTACAATGACTTCAAGACTGTATTGAACCAGTCCTTTTATGTTAAATTGGGATTTAACAATGAACTGAATTACAGATTCGGGAAAACTGACGAACCGGTTTATTATATCAGCGGCAAGGCAGGTGAAACTTTAAGGGAGTATGATTCATTCCGTGGAAAAACTCCTCAGGATTTAAAAAAGTATTTCTCAAAATTCTCCAGAAAAACACATCCGTCATTTCAAACTCCAACTGAAAACGTTGCCCAAAACACTTTCGATGAATTAAGCGAGGAATTCTCGATTGAAGATAAAAACTCGAAAGAATTAAGTAACCTTGTTTACTCTGAAGTGAGATGCTGCAACCACTTCGGCAAGTTGAGTGTTGAGGATTACTTCTCAAATAGAATTAACTTGACTCCAGCACTCGATCCCGATTTGCATAAGCTAAAGATATCAACAGAGGAATGTGAGGATAATTTTTTACTCATTACATTGATTTTACTGAGATATTGTCCAAAACTATTGGAATTTGATATTGAAGGAGATAGGTATTTTGATAAGCAGACAATTGAATATGCCAGAAAAATAAATGAGATTTCCCCTTACAGTCCTATTGACTATGAGTTCATCTCCGAACCGGACACCGATGAGGATTTATCAAATTCATGTTCAGGGATTCCTAAGCCGAATATTGATGACAGCGCAATTTCCGTTTCAGACATCTTTCAGTCAGGTCAAAACGGTCCTGCATTCATTAATGGCTATTTAAAGGATATCTTCCATTCAAGAATGTTTAAAATGGAATATATGAAATATCTGCCCGAGGAGTCATATTATAACATTTCAAAATCAATAGAGACAAGAAGTTATTTCCCATTGAAGAAGGCTTTTCCCGCTTTTTCAGTATTGAAAATAATCAATGACATTAATTATTCCTGTTTTAGGCAGTCAAACTTGTATGAATGGCTTGACAGCTTCAGCAATAATAATTTTGAACATGATATGAGCAGGCAATGCCGTGAGCTGATATTGAAATATGCAACTGCAAGAATTGATATAAAGAATTTCGGAGATTCAAACAATTCTGTGGACCTTTGCCATATTTCTGATAAAAATTGCTTTTTTGATTCCCCTAAGTGGTTCAGTAATGATGAGGGTGTTGGAAAAGTCATAAAAAGCTTTTCAGGTGATTTAACATTAAAACTTAAGTGCATTAATGATGGAACTCTAAAGGTATTTCTGAAATCTCCTGATGTTAAGGATGCAAACAATAACAGATTCCCCGTATTTATTGATTATCTCAGTTTTAAAATCAATGGCGAGGAACATCTGGAAGAAAACACATTGGTCAGCAACATCAAGCCCCTTGTTTTTGAAAGAGGTGTTAAAGACGGTGAAATCGTCGACATCCATATAAAATGGTTGCCTTTTAATCGCAACAGTGTTTATGAACCGAAGAAAAATATTAAAAAAGAAAATCCAAACACGGTTAAGGATAAAAAAGCTAAAGATGTGGGGAAGGAAAAACCTAAGTCCAAAGGAGTATTTAATAAGATGAAAAATAGAATCGGCAAAAAAATATGAGCTGATTATTGTAATTATATGCTTAAAATTAATTTTGCCGGTTGATTCCTTCAACTTTATTTCACTAATCTTTCTAAAATAATTTTTCATAGTTTTTTTTCATCAAATATCAATAAAAATCAGTAAACTTTATAAATGATAACTATTAATATTGATTTGCATTATTAATATATAAACAAGTAGTTATTTGAAATTTTAAAATTTTTTATTTTCTTTTAATATTTTCATTAATGTTTTAAATAAACATACCTTTATATACTATTTAAATTAAATATTTTATTAGTAAAAATTTAATGTATTTTTTTGTTTTCTTAAATTTTACTTACTACTTTTAATAACTTATGGAGGTTTTAAATTGACCGATGTTGATATAAAAATTGAAAACATTGTTGCTTCTGCAAGCATTGGTAAAGACATTGTTCTTACTGAAGTGTCCAAAGCTTTAGAAGGGGTTAATTTTAATCGTGAACAGTTTCCGGGATTAGTTTTCAAACTTAAAGATCCTAAAACAGCAGCATTAATTTTTAGCTCTGGTAAGCTTGTTTGTACTGGAGCAAAATCTATAGATGATTCTAAATTAGCAATCAAGAAAACTGTAGATTTAATGAGGACTGTCGACACTGACATTCCTGAAGAGTTTGAAATTAAAATTCAAAACATTGTGGCTTCTGCTAACTTAGAATCCACATTAAATTTAGAGGCAGTTGCTTTAGAACTCGAAGATACTGAATATGAACCTGAACAATTCCCAGGTTTAGTATACAGATTATCTGATCCTAAAGTGGTCTTATTATTATTCGGGTCCGGTAAAGTTGTATGTACTGGAGCTAAAACCCGTAGTGACGCAAAATTAGGCGTCGAAAGAGCTTACGATAGATTAAGTGAGCTAGATTTAATATAAT
>NZ_CAMJCX010000007.1 GCF_946404245.1 uncultured Methanobrevibacter sp. | reverse complement strand
AAACAACAATCACATTTAGAGGTCTTAAACCGTCTTGGTCATCGCTATCGTTCCAAACTTTGGTAACGTTAACGTCAGTCACAGCAGTTACATGAGTATTGTTAACTGTCCATTCGTATGCAGTACTATTGGATACAGCAACTGTATAGTTAGCAACTTCTAACTCTTCAATGGAATATTTAATTAATTTACCGGCATTGTAAACAGGTAAATTCTCAAATACTGCACTCCATTTATTAGAGTCATCCAAGGTCACATTACCAACAACATTACCGTCAGCAAGTAAAACCACAGTAACATTAACAGGCCTTACACCATCTTGATTATCGTTATCGTTCCAAACTTTAACAACAGATACGTTAGTCAAAGCAACTTCGTGAGTATTGTTAACAGTGAAATTATACGCAGTATCATTTGACACGACACTTGTGTAATCAGCAACATCTAACTCTTCAATGGAATACTTGATAACTTTACCGGCATTGTAAACAGGTAAATTCTCAAATACAGCAGTCCACTTATTAGAAGCGCTCAAAGTCACATTTCCAACAACATTACCGTCAGCAACTAAAACCACAGTAACATTAACAGGCCTTACACCGTCTTGGTCGTCGTTATCGTTCCAGACTTTAGTTACGTTGACAACAGTGGTCAAAGGAACATGAGTATTGTTAACTGTGTAGTTATATGCAGTATCGTTTGTGATTTCGGAAGTGTAATTATCAACGGATATTTCTCTGATAGTGTAATTGATAGTTTGGTTTTGATCATTGTAGATTACTAAACCTTCAAATGAGCATTTCCAACCGTTACTTTCAGATAAAGTAGCATTTCTAATTACTTTTCCATCAGCAAGCAATTCAACAACAACGCTTGCAGGTCTGACACCGTCTTGATTATTGTTATCGTTCCATACTTTTGTAACATTGATTACAATAGGTTTTAAGACTTCCGTAGTATTATTTGAAGATTTGTTTTCTGTTTCGTTTGATGTAGCATTTACCCTATTGGTCCAGTTTCCTTCACTAACAGCTATGAAAGTTATATTAAAGCTAGTTGATTGGCCAGGCTGTAAAATACCTACATAAACAAATTCATTTCCTTTATTATACCAGTTATCTCCTTCGAATTTTCCGTCATAGCGTAATCCTTTTGGAATTTCTTCAAATACTTTAATACTTGTTAACCTGTAATCACCAGTGTTTGTTACTACAATTGTAAATGTTGTTTCGTTACCAACATAAACTGTCTTATTCAATGCAATTTTTTCAACGGTCATGTTAGGATTGTAAACTGTGAAATTTACAGTGTCGTTTCCGAATGTATGATTTGCAAGACCTGTTGAAACGTTATTTGTCATGTTGCCATATTCAGTTACATTGAAGGTTAATATAATATATGCAGTTTTATTGATTCCTAAAGTATCATTCAATATCCAGACTTTATCTTCAGAATCGTATGTCCAATTGAATTTGGATTTAAATGAATCATATACTAATCCTTTACTGAAACCAGTCTCGTTAATCCAAAGGTTAGTTAAATTACATTCACCAGTGTTTTTAACTGTAATGTTGAAGTCTACTTGTTTGCCTACAAATACAGGATTTGTAATTACTTCTTTTTCAACAGTCAAGTTAGGATTGTAAGTAATGTTGAATGCAAATACGTTCTGTGTTGAGGATGGAGTAACGATTTCTCTGAAATTGAATATTGCTACGGTTCCATTTTCATAGAATCTTAATGCATTGTTTGTAGGAACTCTGTAACCTGAATCATATAATGCAATTACAACCTGAACAGTAGGATCTTGACTGTTTCTGAAATTACGATCAGTAAATGCATTTACCAATTTTTGAAGATTTGCATGCTGTGATTCATCATTCCAATACTTGAAGATCAATATTTTAAGATACTCACCAACAGAACTCTCATCCAATGAATTTTGAGCAAATCTTAAATTTTCCCACAATACACCATATTGAGGATAATCGGAATACTCTTCCATACAATATGCATAATAACCAGGCATTACTGCAATCTCCTTATCCATATCATACTCCATTTCAAGATAGGTGGTATGGTTCATTGCAATAGCCACCTGACCCGGATGAGTATTATTGGATAATGTTAAATTTGTTGCAGCTAAAACAGCATAATCATCTTTAGCTTTATTGTCATAGAATTCTGAGTTTGAAACATTTGCAGTGATTGTACAGATTGCAGCACCGTGGTCTGCAGTGTTGTTGATAAATTTAGAGTTTGTTATTGTCGGATAATCAGCACTTACAGCACCACCGTATCCTTCAGCGAAATTATCTTTAAAGGTACAGTTGTTGATTGTATCTCCGAAACGTGCACTTGAAACTGCTCCTCCACCGTATCTTACTGCCTTGTTACCAATGAATGTGTTATTTTCCAGGAAGTTAGGACCACGTTCATATAATATTGCTCCACCGGAAATTGCTTTGTTGTTATTGAATTTGGAGTTTGTTACGCTGGTGTCAATACCCCAGGAGTAAATTGCTCCACCTTTGGTTCCTAAATTAGGTTCACCATCAACATCACTTATTACACCGTTTTCATTGAATGTACAGTTGTTAATAACAGTGTCTGCAACGTCATGGCCTGCAACAATACGATGAATGTAAATTGCTCCACCTCTTCCAGCCCAGTTGCTGTCAAAGGTACAGTTTTCAACTAAATTATCGTTATTTCTAATACAGATTGCACCACCATTATCCCTAACGGCGTTATCTACAAATCTTGAATTAACAATCTGGGTATTTGCTCCTTGAGCATAAATCGCTCCACCCCAGTTTGTATCTGAATTTGCATCAAAGATTTGATTTGAAATGAAGGTACAATTATCAATTTTGGTACCTGGATTTACAGTGATTATTGCTCCACCATAAGTTCTAGCAGTATTGCGTTCAAAAGTATTGTTTACAATATTATTTTGTCCGGCACGTGCAAAAATTGCTCCACCATGTCCTTTATTAGCATGATTCCTATAAAATGAATTATTTGCAATAAGTGCAGCACCATAATTATAAATATTGATTGCTCCACCGCTAGTTCCAAAATTGTTAGTGAATGAATTGTTTACAATTTTAGCATAAGGCCCATCGATTGCAATTGCACCACCGTTACTAGCTTCACAGTGATCAAATGTACAATTTTTGATTTCAGTATATTTACCTTTGGAATAAATTCCTCCACCGTATGAAATAGGGTCATTGCTTTCGATTGTACAGTTTTCAACCAAAAGATTGTCTCCAGAGTTAACTATAGCTCCACCGCACCATGCATTTGCGCCCTGTGCAGTTTGGAATACAGTACCTCCACCGTTTATCAATGTCAATCCTTTAATCACAATACCATTGTTTGATATTACGAAAATGGACTCCATTTTTTTGGCATCAAATATAGGATTTGCCCCATTATAGGCAGTTATGGTAGTATTCTCTTTTAAAGAAATACCATAATTGTTTGATCCAGTATATGTTCCATCCATCACATAGATAGTGTCATTTTCCTTATAGTTAGCATTGTTAGTTACTTGTTTTATATTAGCATACGGACTTTCTTCCGAACCGTCCCCGCCGGTTGCACCGGCCTTTACATACCAACTATTTCCAGTATTTCCATCACCTAGAACATCTCCGTTTGAAGCTCTGAGAGTGTCAGAAACACCATTATGTTCAACCGCCAAATTTCCATTATCCGCTCCAACCACATTGTGATTATTTGCAGCCGAAGCAGCACCCATAACCATCATTAATACTAGAATTATTATTGAAATATGCATTAGTTTATTAAATTTCATTATTTTCCCTCAAAGGGAGCTAAATCAAAATATAAACCAATCAAATTGTTAATTTAATAATATAAATTAAATTTATTTCCAGTTAATTAAAACCTATTATAAATAATATACACGACCATTATCATGCAAATAAAAACGAAATACAGCTAAAATACTGTAGATATATCCATTTAAAAAAACACTAGACCGAGGAATACCAATCATATTCAGTTAAAATTTTCTGAACATTTGATTTTTATATTTACCTTTAAGATTTGATTTAACCCAATAAATCGCAAATATATTATTTAAATTAATTAAATTTTTAATTAAATTTTAAAATTTAATCAAAATATTAGATTTTTCGTATATAAACAATAATATGACTCTTAAATCAAAATATTATTGCAATATTAAGTTATTTTTATAATATTATATAAAGTTTAATAAAAAGAATTACAATAAAATTATTAAAATATTAAACATTATTCAAATATTACTTAAATAAACTTCATATAGAAATTTCAATAATCAATAAACAATGAGAAACACCGTCCTGTAAAAAATAATAGATATTTAACAAATTGTCAAAATGCTGTAAAATAAACAATATATTAGTCCTACCTAAAAAAAACGATAAGATAAAAAAGTAAAAAATACTATCCAAATGTATAAAATATTTTATACGAACTAAACAATGAAAAAATGTGAAAATTTTAAAAAAAAAATAAAATTGATTATTCATCAATCCATGCTTTTACAGTGTCTTTTACATCATAGACATTTGCGCCAGGAATTGATAAACCGTTTTTAATCTCAGCACCTTCACATAATTTTGCCAAATCCCTTTGAGATGAACCAAAACCTGATCCTTCATGAGTTACGAATGGTTTTACTACTTTTCCTGCAAAGTCAAGCTGTTCCAATTGGGTAAACATCGGCATCGGCAGGGTTCCCCACCAGTTTGGAAAACCTATATAAATTGTGTCATAATCATCAATGTTTTCAAGAGTTTCCCTGATTTCCGGTCTTGCATCTGCTTGCTGTTCCTTTTTGGCAACATCAATGCATTTCATGTAATCTGCAGGATATTCATTTACTGGTTCAACCTTAAATAAATCAGCACCATCGAATTCCTGAATATATTCAGCAATCACTTCAGTGTTTCCTTTTTCAATGTTTTTAAGTTCCCCACCGAAGTAGTTTTCACCGTTTCTTGAAAAGTAAATTACTAAACTTGCCATTTTTATCACCTTAATCCATATTATATTAATAAATAATTAATATATAAATGTTGCTACTTACAACAATTATTCTTTGGATTATCAACCTGATTTTTTTAGGTATGCCTAAAAAAGCCATAAAAAAATAAAAAAATAAGTGAATAGTTAAAAAACTATTCTTTAATAGAACGAGCGAGTTCTGCACCTTTTTCGAATGCTTCAGCTAAAACATCCTCATCAGGCACAAACAAAACATCCAAAGTGTCAGTTACAGTGAATCCTGCTTCTTCAAGGTCACGTTGGAGTTTTGCAACAGCTCCTCCACCCCATCCTTTGGAAGAAAAGATTAAAGCGTTTTTCTCACTGCCTGTTCCTTTGAAGTTTACACAGTCCAGCCAGTACATCATGTTACCGATTCTTGGGAACGGCTTGTTCATCATTGTTGGAGCACCGAGTGCAATAGCTTTGGAGTCCAATATGTCGGTAATGACATCATCAGGACCGTCTTCCTGCATGAAGTACATTTCAACTTCAACACCTTCGCTCATGATACCTTCAGCAATTTGGTATGCAAGCTTTTCGGTTGAATGGTGCATTGTATCATAGATGACTGTGATTTTGTCCTTACATACACCAGATCCCCATTCGGAGTATTTCTCAACGATTGGAGCAGGGTTGGTCCAGATTTGACCGTGACATGGAGCAATCATTTTGATTTGTTCCAAAAGACCGTTTTCGGTCAATTCGTTTAATTTCATTCTTAGCATTGGGGAGCCTAAGGTAACCAGGTTTGCGTAGTATTTTTGAGCTTCCCTAAGCAGGTAGTCAATAGGATAATCCTTATCAAATCTTTTGGAGTGACATACGTGCTGTCCGAATGCATCGTTGGAGAACAAGATTCCTTCTTCAGCCAGGAATGTGAACATGCTGTCAGGCCAGTGAAGCATTGGAGCTGAAACGAATTTCAAGGTTCTGCCACCTATATCCAATTCGTCACCGGTTGCAACTGCATTGATTTCCAAGTCTGAGAAGTTGTGATATTGATTTTCTAGGAATTTGATACAGTTTGCAGAAGCATAGATTTCTGCATCTGGATTGTATTTTTCAATTGTTTCACGTAAAAAAGTGGAGTGGTCCATTTCTGAGTGGTTTTGAACAAATACGTCAATTTTGAATTCTTTTCCTTCTTGTTCGAAAGCATCTTTTACTCTTGCATCAAACTGTTCGAACATTCCTCTGTATACATTATCGATTAATACGGTTTTTTCTTCACCGAATACTATGTATGCGTTGTAGGTGGTTCCTGGAATTCCATATCCATGGAAGGTTCTGCTGTTCCAGTGGAGTACTCCAACCCAGTAAACACCGTCTGCCATTTTTACAGCTTTTGCTTTCATATTCATAACCTCAAAAAAATTTAAGTTATATAAATATATATTCTACGTATTATATAAATTATTATATGAACAAAAGAATCGATTTACACATGCACAGTTTATTCAGCGATGGGGAACTACTGCCATCCGAACTTGCAAGAAGAGCATTGAAACTAAATCACGAAGTAATCGCAATTACAGACCATGTCGACTGGTCAAATGTTGAAACAATACCTGCAATCCAGGATGCAATTGATGATATAAACGCAAACTGGGACATTACCGTCGTATTGGGTGCTGAAGTAACCCACGCACCATGCGAATCAATCGACGGCATTGCAAAAAGGGCAAAACAGCTTGGAGCAAAAATAGTTGTCGTTCACGGCGAAACATTGAATGAACCTGTAACTCCAGGAACCAACAGGGCAGCTGTTGAATCAAAGCATGTTGACATTTTAGGCCATCCTGGTTTAATAACAAAAGAAGAAGCAGAAATTGCATTAGAAAATGACATTTATCTTGAGATTTCAGCACGTAAGGGACATTGTCTCGGAAACGGCCATGTTGCAAACATTGCACGTGAAGTAGGAAACAATCTATTGGTTGACACTGATACCCATGCACCAAGCGACCTGATTACATTTGAAAAATCCTACGAAGTTGCATTAGGTGCTGGATTGAGCCATGATGAAGCTATGAAAGCCCTTGTAGACAATCCTCGCCAACTTTTAAAATCAAAAGGAATCTTATAATTGTTTTGGAATTGGATTAATTGCTTGAAAACTCAATTAAGTTGATGCAATCTCCAAATCCTTATTTAATAAATTTACTTGTTTAATAACAGCAATTACATACTCAGACAATTCTTTGTCTAAATTAAAAAATAATTATTTTAAAACTTTATATCTTAAAATTAAGTCTTTTCCTAAGGAATATGAATCCATCAACTCCAATTTTACGGATTCATCCATAGTGTCAAAGCCCTCACCGTCAAAGAAAGTCTTCGCATTTGCACCCCCAACAACCATAGGAGCTATACAAATGCTTATCTCATCAATGAGGCCTGCCTTAATCATGGAGAAGTTTAATGTTGATCCTCCTTCAAGCATCAGCTTATCAATTCCCTCCTCGTGAAGATAGCTCATAAGTAAACTCAAGTCCACCCTTTTATCGCCACACCACATGAATTTGACGCCACGTTTTTTGAAGGTTTCATATTTTTCTGTCTTTACAAATTCATCCTTGTATTCATTTGCACAGGCAATGATGGTCTTTGCATCGGAATTTGTGATTCTAGCATCAATTGGAGTTCTGCATTTGCTGTCTACCACAACACGGACTGGATTGTCTTCAGGTTTTGCATTGATTTTGTGAACTGTCAGACGAGGGTCATCGGCCAGAACGGTTCCGATTCCAACCATTATCCCATCACAGTCCTTTCTGATTTCATGAACTCTTTTGAGATCCTCTTCACCTGAAATGTTGGAGCTTCCGGTAGCGGTTGCAATCTTTCCGTCCAGGGTCATTGCCGCATTCAATATTACATATGGCCTCATCCAATCACCCTATATGATAGAACATCTCTTTTATCTGCAGGAAGTTCATCAGTGTTTTACTTTCAAGCATTCCAGGCATTACCAATGCCACAATGATTCCAAGAATACCAAATGCAATTCCAATTGCCCAGATTATTTTTACTGCATCCTTTTCAGCAATAGGTTTTCTTAAAATTAACCTTATCAATGATTTGAAACCGACATCAGGCCTTACAAGTTTTCCTTCATCATTCAATTGTGTAGGTTTTTGCTGGGAACGGTTCATAACACCGGCTGAATAGAATTTCAATGCCGCATCAATGATGTTCGGCATCAATACAATAAGTGCAATCAGTTTGACCCTACCAATAAATGCAATACATACAATAGCCGCACCGATAATCAATGTTCCGGTGTCTCCAGGGAAAATCTTAGCAGGATATCTGTTGAAGTATAAAAATGCGAGCAATGCTCCGAGCATACTCATGGATATGATTGTTACATCATATTTTCCCAGAATTATACATGCTATTGTCAGTGATGTCATTGAAATAACACCTAAACCTGATTCGATACCGTTTAATCCCGCAAGCATGTTTGTCAGGTTTGATCCGATTGAAAGAGCTATCGGAATGGTTATTAAATATAAAATACCTACATTGGGAGGTGCTGCCCACATCAAAGGAAGACCTGCTATGAAAAGCAGGAAGAACTTGGATTTTGATGAAAGCGCAAGCAAGTCATCGAGAATTCCGATCATTCCTACAAGCAATATAACAACTAGAACAACAATCAATGGGAATGCAAGAAGGTCATGCATGTAAATTCCGGAAAACATTCCGATTACAAATCCGAAAATGATTCCGAATCCACCCATTTCAGCTACAACGGGTTTCCATGACTTATGAATGTCTTTTCCAACAATGTCAGCTTCTTCTAATTTTCTAATAATCTTAGGCATGAATAATCTGGTTACAAAAAAGGAAAGTAATCCACAGATTATCGCTATCACATATAAAGGCAATTGTGGTAGAATCATCATAATTAATTATTTAATACTCATTATTAAAAAAAGTAATTATTTTTTGTTTAAAATGTAATAGACACTTCTTAAGGGAATATCCAATTTCTCAGATATTTCTTTTGCAGATAATCCCTCATCTTTAAGGTTTTTAATCTCAGTGTGGTTGTATTTACGTTTTCTATTGTCAAACTTAGCCTTGCTTTTTCTTAAAAGATAATAAACACGATTTAAGGTCATGTTTAACTTTTCAGCTATTTCTTTTGGTTTTAGACCTTCATTTGACAGTTTTAAAACCTCAAATTCTATTCCTTCAGTTTGTGATTTGGCTCCCCAGTTATATTTTTTCTCAACTTCAATGTCAAGCTGTTCTAAAGCATCAATATATGTTTTTGAGGTTCTGTTATAAACGCTTGGAGAACAAGTTATCCTGGACAAATTCGGATATTCCTCTATCAGCTCCACAATCATTGAAGATGAAAGGGCCTTTGTAATATGAATTGTTGTTACATCCTCATCCATAAAATCACTATTTTTTAATTAAATCCAGGAATTTCTTGGATTTATCGCTTTTTGGATTTCTGATTTGGTCAATGTGCTTGATTTCCTTTTTAACTCTTGATGCATTGATATTGAATGCATTGCATATTTCCTCAATTGCAATGTCTGAGTTTTGACATATCAATGCAGCGCCCAATGCAACATAGTTGAATTTGATATTGGAGCTTCTTGACTGCTTTTCAAACTTGAATTTCTCATACAGCAGCAGATCCATTTCAGGAACTGACATTATCTTAATGTCTGTAAAGTTATTCAATGTTTCAATAACCTTAGTGTAGGTTGTTTGGAACACTTTTCTCTGTTCACGGTCTAGCTCCACCCGGATATAAGGGAAAGGACCTGAAGTGATTTTACGGGCATTATTGGAAGTGGTCATGTAATATCTGAAAATATCCCATACAATCAATGTTGTTGCAATGTTTTTAAATGTATTATTATAAATCGAATCCCTTATTTTTATGTCACGGTTGAGGGACCTCTTAAGGTTACCAAACCTGTCGGCATAATTCAATTTGACAAATTCATTGGTGATTTGAGTCTGTCTCCATTTTTCAATGGCATTGAAATCATATTTATCGATGAAATCTGGAGTTTCATTTTCATATCTTGAAAGTACCTCATAATACTTGTTCAATCTTTTAAAATCAGTCAGTCGTCTTTTTAAAATGTCATCTTTTATGTTTTCTATTATCTCTTCACCATACTTTACATATGCAATTGCAAGAGCTGTCCTTGCATGCTTGTCATCGATGATTGCTGGTTTGGTTCTGTGGAATCTCAAGGCCTCAATTCTGACATTTCGTCCATATATGCGTCTGACCTCTTCCTCATAGTTGTTGACATATTCAGAACCGAGAGAAACATTTTTCCTTATTAGACGATTGTTTTTACCTCTAAATCTTATGACCAGTGAAATTGTCTTTACAACACCTTTTCTTTCCTGTTTTAAAATGTTCAATACCTGTTTAAATGATTCCCTTCCATAATGGGAAAACTGACTCATCAAAACCATATAGTTTCCGGAAAGCGGAAGGTAAGGGATTATTTCAAGTCTAAAAGTAGCTTCCCTGTTGATTTTAAATGTGAAACCCTGTGAGCCGCAGCTGCATTTTGCCTCGCGTTGGCGGTACTCATCCATAGAATATTTCTTATAGCAGTTGTTGCATTTCACATATCCGAATTGCTCAAGGTTTCCGATAGCTATTTTATGTGAGTCAATAGCTGATTTCACCCTGTCCAAAATATTCTTTTTAGAATTAGCTCTCATCCTGAATATCTGATTGTGACGAGAGTTTTCACCAACTTCTTCTAAGGATACATCTGAACCTGATTTGGTTCCGTATCTGTTTAAGGATGTGAAAGGGGTGGTGTATCCCTGTGCATCCATGTCATCTTTAAGTTTCTGCAAATAGTCTAATCTGTCAACTAACTTAAAATAAAGATTTTTGAAATTGTCAAAGTCATCAATATCAACTAGACTAATTGAATCGTTTGCAATTTCTTTTAAGTAGTTCTCGGCTTTATTTACCAGGACAGATTCTTCCATTTAAATCAAAATTTATTGAATTCTTTCGCCAACTTCTGCTTTTTCATCTGGGGAAAGTAATGCTCCGGATTCACCGGTTGCTAAAATCATACCTTCGGACAATGTTCCGAACAGTTTTGCAGGTTGTAGGTTAGCTACTACACATACTTTTCTGTCGATTAACTCTTCAGGAGAGTAGAATTTTGCAAGTCCTGCGACGATTTGTCTTGGTTTTTCTTCGCCGATGTCGACTTGTAATTTTAATAATTTATCGGATTTTTCTATTTTTTCCGCTTCTTTTACTTGTCCTATTTTAATTACAACTTCATCAAATTGATCAATACTGATTAATTCACTCATATTTTCATCCTCGCTATTTTCTTTTAAATTTTCTTGTAATTTTGCTTTTTGAGCATCAATTTCTTCATCTTCAATTTTTTTGAATAAAGGTTTGGCCTTATTGATTTCATGGCCTGCAGGCAATGCTATTTTTGCATCATTCCAATTGTCCAAACTTCCAAGGTTCATGATTTCAGCAATTTTATCTGCTTTTGTTGGAAGGAACGGTTTTAACATGTAAGCCAAGGTTTTAGCCAATTGATTGGATAAATGTAAGCAGTTTGCTGCTTTAACCTTGTCTTCTTTGACTGCTTTCCACGGTTCTGCATCATTGAAATATTTGTTTCCTTTTTTAGCTACCTTGAATATTTCAAGCAATGCTTCCCTGAATTCAAAGTTTGCTATGTATTCGCCGGCATTATCAGGAAGTGCTTCAATAGCTAATCTGAATTCCTCATCTTCGTCGCTTGGATTTGTATATTCAGGGATTTTACTGTCAAATTGTTTTTTGGTGAATACAAATGTCCTGTGCAGGAAGTTTCCAATTACATCAGCCAATTCATCATTGTTTCTTCTTTGGAAGTCATCCCATGAGAAGTCTGAATCCTTGTTTAAAGGAGCATTGATTGTCAGGTAGTATCTTAAAAGGTCAGGATCGTAATCTTTTACAAAATCGGCAATCCAAATTACCCAATTTTTACTTGTTGACATCTTTTCCCCTTCAAGGGATAGGAATTCGCCTGCATAAATCATGTCAGGCAGCTTGCAGCCGTATGCCTTAAGAAGTCCAGGCCAGAAGATTGAGTGGTGGTAGATAATATCCTTACCTATGAAATGAACTACAAAGTCATTCCAATATTCCTCCCATTTACTGCCAGATTGCTTTGACCATTGTGATGCTGATGAGATGTAACCTAAGAATGCTTCAATCCAAACGTACAATACTTTACCTTTTGCCTCATCCAATGGCACTGGAATACCCCAATCCATATCACGGGTTAAAATCCAGTCATTCAATCCTTCTTCCAACCAGTTGGATGCATAGTTTTTCACATTTGCAGGCAAGTTTTCATTGTTGTTGATGTATTCCTTAAGGTCATCTTCAAATTCAGACAGTTTGAATGCATACTGGAAGGTGTCCTTGATTATTGGAGTTGTACCGCAGGTAATGCAGTGCGGTTCATCAAGTTCTGTAGGGTCAAGAGCCTTACCGCATTTTTCACAGTGGTCACCTCTTGCTTCAGATCCGCAAACAGGACATAATCCCTCAACATATCTGTCCGGCAGGAACTTGTTACAGTTCGGACAGTACAGCTGTTGGATATCCTCCCTATAGATGTATCCATCATCATATAGCTTTTTAAAGAAATTTTTTGCAATCTCATAGTGAGCTTCATCTGTAGTTCTTGTAAAATTGTCCAGTGAGATGTTCATTGATTCAACGTCTCTGACAATCATATCATGATATCTTTTAGAAATTTCAATCGGTTTTTTGTTTTCTTTGTCTGCCTTAACAGCAATTGGAGTTCCGTGCTCGTCAGTAGCACAGACCATCAGCACGTCATTGCCTACCATCCTGTTATACCTTGCATAGATATCTGCAGGCAGATAAGTGGAACGGATATGGCCTAAATGACATGGTCCATTTGCATAAGGAAGTGCACATGAAATAAAAATTTTTGACATTTAATTAATCCCCTCAATTATTTTAAACATGATATAATTATGTTACTCATATATAATAAATTAATATTTTTAACAGTGTTATAATACGTAAGATTAGAAATAAAAATTAAAATTAAAGTCCTGAAAAAATGATAATGATTAGTGAAATCCTTTTCACACAACTTTTCAAACCCAATTCAATAGTGCCTTTAAAAATGAGTTATCTATTTAATATATAAAATAAAAAGTTAAAAACATGGCTGAAGTATCCTATATCAACCCATTGTCAAACGAAGGAAGGCAAATCATAAGACAATACGGTGATTTGAATCAGATTTTTGAAGAAGACGAGTCATTAATAGAAACCATTACACATACAACAAACCAAAGGATATCTGATGATTCCCTGATTCCAAAATCCTATGCTGACTATGCAATGAAACGCATGCAATGGGCAATTGAGAAAAAGAACAATAAGAATTTTACACAGGCTGAATTCGAATACCTGACAAATTCAGATTTGTTTATGCAGGATGTAGTGATATTTCACATTTTATGCCAAGCAATAGCAATTCAATTCAATACTGGCTCCCGTGAAACCAGATTGTTCGTTGAATCACAGGGAACACTGATTTTAGAAAGATTGGCGAAAATACCTCCAATGACCAGAGCGGACATAATTGATGAAGTTTTAGATGAGATTAAAGTCGACGGAGCCATACACTGGAAATCCCTAAGGGATGTTGTAGCATCCAAAAAACTCAAGCTTACCGATTTGCTTATTGACAACGGAGACATTATTCTTCAACAGGACGACTTTTTGGAAAGGTTCGCATCAGAATTTACCGACAGAAGTCCTGACAGAATGTATGGAATCCTTATTGGTGACAGCGTCAAGGAGCAGATTCTTTCAAGACTTGTAATGCAGAAGACCGAAGAGTACATTGCAAGAATCCAGGAAATGTCCGCAAGAATCGAAATTCACCCTGCAATCATAAAGATCGGTGAAGAGCTCAAGGATTTCATTCCGGAAGAAATCAGCAAATACAATCAGTATTACGCCGGAAGCGGAGGACTATTCGGTTCAGTTCAGGCGGGAAAATTAAATCCAGAAGCATTTCCACCATGCATAAAGGCAACAGTGGATGGAGTGTCTTCAGGCGGACGTAACGATGCAATTGTACTTTTACTCACATCATTTGCTTCATATGCAAGACTGTATCCGAGAATATTTGCATCAGATGAAAGCGTTAAGGTATCTGATATGGACCCTGACCTTTCAATTACTGAAAATGAGATTTTACCGTTGATTTTTGATGCTGCAGATAACTGTACACCACCATTATTTGAAGACCAGCCACAGGAAAAAATAAATATTATATCAAAATTAGGTTTTGGAATGCATGATCGAATAGACATCAATCATGAAGGCGAGACAAAATGGTACACTCCTATGAGCTGTGAAAAAATTAAGATTCACCTTCCACACCTATGCCACCCTGACAAGTCATGCAAGGGAATAAACAATCCTCTGTCCTGTTACGGACGTAAAAAATTCCAATTGGATAAGGAAGCACCTAAAGAGTAGATTGTGAAAACTTGAACGGATTGTGGTCCTCATAGATTGCATCATAATACTTATTTAAAACCTTAGATTCCCACATGTTATAGTTGGCTCTCTCATTTTTTTCAAAATTATATGCTAAAAGACCTATTTTTCTCTCATGCTCGTCAATTCCCTTCATTTCACAAAAATCAGTGATAATGTCTGGAATGTATTCACAAGGATCATCGCTGCTGAACTCTAAAAATTCCTCATATTCATGAGGTGAAAAAAGCTCCTCTTCATTGATTGGATATTCATCGAATTTTAATGTGAATAACTCAATGTATATTTCTGTGGCCAAATGCAGCTCATTAAAGTCCACACCCAAACCGTAAACATTGCCGTTTTCCAAATTCACAATAGTATGGCCTGTTTTAATGCCAGGCATCCAATTGTCATAAGCAGGCTTTATAATTTCTTCAGGAGACAATCCGGACAGGACTGTTTTTAGATGTTCAACTCCTATGACTTCAACAAAATCTTCCATGTAATTATATTATTTTACATAACTAATAAAAGTGTGCAAAATCACGCTTGCCCAAATAATATATACTTTAAAAATAAACTATTAATCATGTTTTCTAAAGCTACAATCAAAGAGCGAAGACAATATTATCGTGAGGAATGGGACCCCAAGGACCTGCCCGAATTCATCTCCACAGACATTAAAAAAAGGGAGTTCGGTTTTGACCATAACGGAAGAGGTCCTAACGACAGGTATAAAGTCTTCAGCAATACTGAGTCACTTCGAAAATTCTTAAGATATAAGGCTCCTTTTGCGGCTTATATCTCTGTAGCTTTCTATAACAATCCAAGAAGAAGAGAAGATTGGCTAAAGGCAGAATACATTTTCGATGTGGATGCAAAAGACATACCTATAAGGTCCTGCCAGTGCGATGGAGTATGTGAAATATGCCTTGGTGAAGCTTTAGAAATAGTTAATACACTAATTGATACTTTGGAAGGAGATTTGGGCCTTAAAAATATCCATCTGATTTATTCAGGAAGAGGTTACCACATCAGAATCTTAGATGAGGAAATGATGCTTGCAAACAGTGAACTCAGATCTGAAGTTCTGAAGTATGTGGCAGGTGCTGAAGTTCCAAAATCCCAGTTCATCAACTCTGAAATTTCAAACCAAAGCTTTAACTTTGAGCATTTCTCAATTCCTATCGGATATTCAAAAATATTTACCGATAAGGTTAAATTCAATGTTCAGCATCTGGTGGGAAATGAAAAGCTCGACGGAATCAACCCTAAGCTAATGAAGGACATCATCGCTTCCAGACATCACCTTGACAATGACAACTGGGGGCTTTTCAAAAAGGATATCGGTCCCAGAAGGTATAAAAATCTTGTTGAAGCTATGGCAAGGGTCAATCTTGCAACAATCGATGCCAAAGTGTCAATCGACTTGAAAAGGATTTTAAGACTTCCGTCTTCACTTCACTCCAAGGTCAGCATGAAATGTATGGAAGTCAAAAACAGAGAAACATTTGATCCTTTTGACAAGGCCGTTCCTAAATTTGTTTATGAAAGAAAAGGTGTTTAAAATGGATGATTTAAAAGAAGTTTTACGCAAAAACCAGTATTTTGAAGAGGTATCCGAAAGCAGATTCATCCCTGAATATCTGGGATTGATTGTGAATGGCGTTGTCGTATACCACGTCAATTGGATTGATATTGTTGAAAATGAAGCAATATTCATGCATAAGGATATTCAGACCCATCCAATCGTTTCCATAGTATTGGAAAACCTGAACTCAATGATGATTATTACCAGTGACGGCATAAAAAAAGTATTATAGAACTAATCTGACTGGAAGCATTTTGCCTGTATTTTTTCTGAAATGACATTTGGCGCATCATCCGCTGAGACCACATTCCAGTTATATGTAAATTTTTTTGATTTTTGACGATTTTCTCTCAGTGAATCTATATTTTCAAACATTTCTGTTTCTTCATTACGAGATCCTATTCGTCTTAAGGATTCTTCGGGAGTAATGTCCAAAAAGAACATGCAATCTGATGTTGGAAGAATGAACGCAACAATCTTATATACAATTGTGTTTATAACATTTGGAAGGTACATCACTGCCAGAATATATCGTGAGAATATTACAACATCAACATCCTTGTTATAACAGTACATCTGAACTGACCTGATTGCATCAAGTCCAAAATAAACAGTAGCTTTAATTTTATTGTATTTTCCAGTTTTAAGCAATGCCTGTTTTGATTTTCTACCGAACTTATTGTCAGAACATGGATGAGACCGAACAGTGACCTTCCTGCCTTTCTTCTCATAGGCTTCGGCAAGCATATTGACCTGAGTGTCCTTTCCTGAACCGTCCAATCCATCAATAACAATAAACTTATTCATAACATCACTTGTCTATTTTGAATGCATTCCGATAGCTTCATCTATAGGATAAAACTCTGTATATTTGGAATTTCTTTCAATCGGATTTCTTCCTAAATCCTCGACCATTCTGCTTAATGTTCCAATTGATGCATCAACTCCATCAGGCGCACCGGACGCTTCTGACAATTCATCTCCACCTAATGTGCCGCCCAAATCATTGGTACCTGCAGTTAAGGCAACCTGAGCAAATCTGAATCCCATTTTTACCCATGAAACCTGAATATTAGGAATCAAATCCCTGAGCATCAATCTTGAAACCGCATATAATTTTAAATCCTGAGTTCCTGTAGCTCCCAAATCTGATTGGCCTTCCAAAAAGATTGGAGAGTACTCATGCATAAAAGTCATTGGAATAAACTCTGTGAAACCGTGAGTGTCTTCCTGCAGACGTCTGATAATATCTATATGTTCTACCCTTTCTTCTAAAGTTTCCACATGCCCATACATGATAGTAGCTGAACCCGGAATTCCGCATTCATGAGCAGTCTTTACAATATCCACCCATTCGGACACGCTTACCTTTTCAGGGCAAATCAAATCCCTTGACCTGTCAGTCAATATTTCAGCAGCTGTTCCAGGAAGTGTATCAAGACCTGCATCGCGCAATCTTTCACACCCTTCAGCAATATCGATTCCTGAAACCATACATGCATCGTTAATCATAGTTGGTGAAAATCCATGAATCATGACATTCGGATATTCATCCTTCAGCAAATGCATTAAATGCTCATAATATTCAATGTCAGCATCAGGCAGCACTCCGCCCATTACACAGAACTCATGAGCTCCCTTTTCTACAGCGCCTTGGGCTTTAGCCAAGATTTGCTCGTCATTTAAAATGTATGCATCAGGGTCATCGGCATCTTTTCCAAATGCACAGAACCCGCATCTGACAGTACAAATGTTTGTAAAATTGATATTACAATTATTAATGAATGTAACGTCGTTTCCAACGATTTCTTGTCGTAAATAGTCAGCAGTTGCTAGTAAAGGATACAAATCTGCACCTTTTATATTCATTAAATGATTTGCTTCTTCAACAGTGATTTGCTCATCCAAAGATTTGGTTAAAATCTTTTCTGTTTTAGAAGAAATTGGCAGCTTATCAAACATGAATATATATAAGTTAAAAGTTAAATAAAAAGGTTACTATTAATTAAATCAAATGTATGAAAATGTACATTAAGATAATACGAATTATGCCAAAAATATTCATAAAATTATAATTTAAATGAAAATTGATAATTTAAATATATTTTTATAATATTTATTATATATTAAATGTATAAATGAAATGATGTGATATAATGGACAGTAGTGAAGCTATTTTTAATAGTCTGAAAGACTGTGGAATTGACTTTATTGTCAGTGTTCCCTGCGTAAACTTATCAAAATTATTAAATATGATTGATGACGATGAAGAAATTACCCACATTCCAGTTACACGTGAAGAAGAGGGAATTGGAATTTGTGCCGGAGCTTATCTTGGAGGAAAAAGCCCTGCGATTTTAATGCAAAATTCCGGACTTGGAAACTCAATCAATGCACTCAAGTCATTGATGGAATTATACAGATTTCCACTTTTGATGATAATGAGTCACAGAGGCACTGAAGGAGAAAACATTTGCGGACAGGTCCCTATGGGCGAGTCAACACCAAGAATCCTGGAAGCGATGGATTTTAAATTTTTTAAACCTGGAAACCCTGAAGGAGCTTATGAAGACATTAAAAAAGCATGGGACTTGTCTAATGAAGAAGGAAAACCTGTCAGCATACTTTTAGAAATTAAATATTGGTGATAATATGGCAAGATTTGAAGCAATTTACGAAATAATGGAATATATTGACGATGAATTAATTATCTGCAATATCGGATTTCCTTCAAGAGAATTATATGAAATAAATGACAGGGACGAAAACTTTTATATGATCGGGTCAATGGGTCTTGCATCATCAATCGGCTTTGGACTGGCATTGGCTAGGGAAGATAAAGACATTGTTGTCATTGACGGAGACGGGTCTCTTTTAATGAATATGGGTTCACTTGTAACAATATTTGCAAACAATCCAAGAAACTTAACATGGATTGTTATCGACAACGGCGCTTACGGTTCAACCGGAAATCAAGACACTTATGCTCAAAAATTAGATCTTGTTGATATTGCAAAAAGCGTAGGATTCAAAAATAGCTATAACTTTAACGAAATTAATTTAAAAGAGATTATTGGCAGCGATGATGCAAGCTTTATCGTCTATAAAACAGAACCTGGAAATTCCAAAGCTCCAATAATCGATTTGGATCCGATAACTATTAAAAACAGATTTATGAAAGCTATTGAAAAATAATCACATTTCATGCAAAAAATTAAAAAAATATTATGAGAATCAATTAGATTCTCATTTAAACTTATTTTACTACTTGGATGAATCCAACTCGGCAATCTTTTCATCAAAGTCATTGAACTTGCGAGCAAGGCCTGAGAAATAAGGAATATAAACTTTGGAAAAAGCAATTCTTTCAGGATTATGGCCCATTTCAGCAATTCTATCTTTAGCCCTTTGGATTTTACGTTCCACTTCATCGTACATTAAATCCCCTGGGAATTCACCGATGAATACGCCATCTGCACCGTTTTCAAGGGCATATCTAATATGCCTTGGCCTTACACGGTTTACAGAAATTACCTTGATGATATGTATCGATTCAGGATATGACAACCTATTAACTCCAATATTGTCAGCAGCAGTATAACCTATATTGTCAAGGAATACTAAAATCATGCGTTCGCCTTCTTGTTTTTTAGACAATACTCCGTTAATTGTAGACATGATCTTTTCATCAATATTACCGTTTACAGTAATGGCCCTCTGCTTACATCCATTCAGACATTTGCCGCATCCTGTACAGCTCATAGGGTCAATGTATATTTGGTCATTCTGTACACTCATGGACTTGTATTTGCATCGCTCTATACATTCACCGCAAACTATACATTTTTCAGTGTCAATTTCCGCAATGAACGGTTCTATTTCAACACCACCATAGTTGTATTCATTTACCTTTGCAGCAGCGGCTGTTGCCTGCATTATTGAATCCGTGATGTCTTTTGGGTCATGGGCAGTTCCACATACAAATATTCCCTGAACATCAGTAGCTATCGGTTTTATTTTTGGATGTGACTCCTTGATAAATCCGTCTTCAGTAACACCAACGTTTAAAATATCCGCTATTTCGCGAGTACCATCTGACGGCTCCATTGCAGTTGAAAGCACAACCATGTCCGCTTCGATTTCAACAAATTCGCCTTTAAGAGTATCTTCAGTTCTCACAATGAAATTATCTCCTTTTTTAACTACTTCGCCCGGACGACCCCTTAAGAATCTAACCTCATTTTCCTGAGTGTGCTTGTAGTATTTCTCAAACATTCCAGGAGTTCTGATATCAGTATAACAGATTAATACATCCGTATCAGGATATTTATGCTTGATGATGTTTGCATTTTTCAATGCAACTGTACAGCATATTTTTGAACAGTATTTATGTCCGTCAGGCTTTTCATCACGTGAACCTACACACTGTATCATTACAACACGTTTTGGAACTTCCCCATTTGACTTAAGGAGTTTTCCTTTTGTCGGACCGTTAACACCAGTAATACGACCCAATTCTGATTGTGTTATTACATCATCATATCTTGTGTATCCGTATTCAGGGCGCTTTTCCATGTCAAATAGCTTGTGACCTGTTGCAACGACTATGGAACCAACCTGCAGAGGTATCCTTTCCGGTTTTCCCCTAAGCTTGATTGCTCTCATAGTGCATACTTTAACACAGTTACTGCATTTTGTACAGTTGTCCATGTCAATTACATATGATTCAGGATAAGACTGTCCGAACGGCCTGTAAATTGCTTTTCTCATAGATAAATTGTCATTCCAATCATTTGGAACCTCAACCTCACATGCTTCAGCACATTTTCCACATGCGATACATTTTTCTGTATCAACATACCTTGGTGATTTCTCCAAAATCAGATTATAGGTTCCCGCACGCCTTTCTGCCTCAATGACTTTGGTATTTGTTAAAACCTCAATGTTTTCATTCCAGACCAATTCGTTTAAAATAGGGTTTAAAAGACACATTCCACACTCTTCAGCGATTTTAACGGGTGAGAAGACCTTACCTATTTTAGCCATATGCCCTCCTATTGAAGGGGACTGCTCTATCAGCGTTACCTTTGTTCCCTGTTTTGCAAGAGACAATGCCGCATTCATACCTGCAATTCCGCCACCGATAACTGCAACTTCATCAGGAGTCTGACAGTAAATAGGGTCTACCGCATCGGACTGTTTTACCTTTTCTATTGATGCATTGATTAATGTTATCGCCTTATGTGTTGCCTTTTCTTTATCTGAGTGAACCCAGGAACACTGTTCACGTATATTGGCCATATCCATTAAATAAGGATTCAGAGGTTTTACATAGTCCTGAAATGTCTTTTCATGGGAAATAGGTGAGCATGCCGCAACCACAACCCTGTCCAAATCATGGTCAAATATTGCATCCCGGATAATTTTACGACCATTCAATGAACATAAGTTTTCAAACTGGCCGATGAATTCAACATCGAGCTCCTCTCTAACCTTGTCCAAATCAACAATATCTGCTATATTTCCCCCACATTCACATAAAAACACGCCAACTTTCAAATCATCCCTCATTTTTCAACCTCCTTTAACTCCTTAATAATTGAATTTATCGGTACAGTATGTGCTTTTTGCCCAATAACTTTGTCCAAATCTCCGCCCATAGCCAATGCAATAAACTGTGTAATATTCAAATGTATAGCTTTGAATTTTCTGCCTTCCCTTTCGCCTATTAAATGCTGATACCTGTCAAACTGAATATGGCAGTTAGGACATAAGTGAACAAGAATGTCCACATCCTCATCGGCTATTGCATTCATTTTATCTGCAGTTGCTGTAAAGGACAAATCGGGATTGGAATATCTCTGTCTGAAACCGGTTCCACAGGTGGCTCTCTTGTGGTCATAAAAGCCAATTGTTTTACAGCCGCATTCTTCTATAATCTCATCCATGATGTTTGGGTCCCTCACACCACCGATGGTATCCTCATAATGCACCTTACAGTAATGGCATCCGTGGTGGGTGGCTATTGTATAATCGCTTAAATCATATTTGATATGGTATTTTATCTCATCCTTTTTACCGTAAAGTATGTCAACTACGTGAAAAATGTTTTCTGTAGGTTTTAAATCATCCTTTTCATATTTTAAATGAGACAATCCGTTTTCATCAAACAGCTTGTTAATATGCTCCCTCAAATCATCTTTTTTGTTGAGCAACTTAACAGATTTCTTGTTGATTGCATAACATGTTGCACACATCATGACCAGATTCGGACGGCCCATCTCACGGGCTATCTTGAAATTTCTTGCACCGATAGCTGAAGTGTCAATCTGGTCAAACACATCCGAATAATGGCCGAGACCGGTGCAGCAGGTTTGTTTGTCGGAAATAGCATAATCGATTCCGAGCTTATCGAATACAAATTTTGTTGATGCTTCAACGCCAGGATACTCTACACTAACAAGACAACTTCTAAAAAGTAGGATATCTTTATCAGGAACGTTCTTCATTTTCTGCCTCCTGTGAAGCTCTTATTTTTTCAATTTTAGCTTTAAAACCAGTAATTGTCAATATTTTACTCACTTCATCAATGACTTCTTCTGATGGCATTAGTGGAGGGTCCAGTTCAAGCTCTTGTCTGATTTCATCCAAATGCTGTCTGAAATCCCACCATCCGGGAACATCACGGTCAATGTCTGTGAAGAATATTTCGGGAATTGCACCGATTGCCGCAGTAAAGTATGAATCGGCAAATCCCATATATTCATAGAGCTTTTCATAGCCTATTCCATTTTCAATTGCAATCTGTTTGAGAATTTGGTTTACTTCACATACGCTGTTTCCTACAGGACAGACGCTGTGGCATGTGTAACAGTAAAAGCAATTCCAAATGTTATCGTCTTTTAAAATTGTTTCATCACCGTCTAACACCCTCTCTATAATTTCACGAGGATTATAATCGGAGTGTCTTGCAGCAGGACATGTTGATGTGCACATTCCACATTGAACGCATTTTAAAACTCCTTCCTCTTTTGAGTTTTTGACATCATTGATGATTTCCACTGCAAAATCTATTGGCGAATCTGTAATCTTTTGATGGCTGGACAAAATCTCACCTCACTACAATATGAATTCTTTTGATTCTATCATTTTCTTTAATTTTAAGGACAATTTGTTTCCTCTTAACCTGTCGGATTGCCTGCATATTATAGGAACATTAACGTCATTGCCGTTGATGTTTAAATCTACGCTTCCGGTATTCATGTCAAACGCATCATTTTTGCAGTAATTGGCACACATTCCGCATCCGTAACAATATGCAAGATTTAGTCTTTCATTTCCAAATGCATTTGTAGGACATATTTCCTCTACGATACAGTTGTCGCAACCCTTACATTTAGCCCTGTCATATTGAGGTCTTAAATCATATTCACCCCAAAGTTCAGCATATGTTGTCTCATCCAAAGGCAGATGACGTCCTTTGATGTCCGCAACCGGAATATCAACCATGTCATCAGTTACCAAGAGATTATTGTATATCTCTTCATTCAAAACAGGTATTGGAATAGCTACAGTATCGTAGATTTCTCCGCCCTGGCCTGTCTTGAATCCTCCTATGTAATATGGATCCATTTTTGTCAGATCCGCAGATAACATCAAATTCGGTTTTTCAGCACTTGACCTTGTCCCATCACCCAGGACGTATCCCTGTGCACCGTTGATAAGTACTTTTGAGCCTTCCCGAATAACATTGTGGGGAATATCATTTTGAAGCGGGTTCAAGTCTCCGCAGCCGGAAAATGTCAAGCCTCTCAGGTTGCCTTCAAGTGGTGTTGCTGCAAAAATTGAGCTGATCGGTTCCTTGTTCGGATTAGTGAATGCAGTGTAGTTTTTAAATGCCATCCTTGCCCCTATGATCTGTCCACGGGTAATGTCTTCAAGAGTAATGGTGTTCTCTATTGTTTTTCCGTCTGCACTTTCAACTCTTACATCTATTTCGTTGCCTTCAAGAAGGTCCTTCAGTAAAAATCCTCCGCCGTAACTTTCATCATAAATTGAATGGGCAGTTCCGTGAAGTATAACATCAACTGAACCCAGCCATTCATTTGGACATGGTCCTGCATATGCCGGAACACCGTTTAGGTAAACTTCGTTTGCCCTTATGAATTCACCGGGAGGTGAAACAATGAAATTCAGTATTGCAGCTGTTCCGCTCATCACTCCACAGGTACCGCATGTTACTACATCAACTTCATCAAAACAGGGAGCATCATTGTTTTTAATGAGCTTTTTAAATTCTTCTACTGTATAAATATTTGCTTCGCCGTTTTCAATTTTTTCATTGATTTGGCCAATTGTTCTATTAGTCAATTTAATACCCTCTTTTTATTTTTAATTGAATTCAGCCCAAGTTTTTTTAAATTTTACTTTGTCCAAGTATTAAATAATCTTAAATTTTGCCAACGGTATCTCCTCTTAAACCTCTTCTTAATGTTTCAAGAGAAGTGATATCGTCACTGGAAACGTTTCCAAGGTTTACAGTGTTTCCTAATTTGAGGATAAAGAATACCTGCTGGTCCTTGTTCGGTGCCTCCCACAATAATTTGCTGCCATCAAAATTATCCAGGATATAATCGATTTCATCCTCTTTAGCGTTTCCGGATTTGTCAAATATGCCTATGTTTTTTCCGCCTTCCCTTGCTTCAACAATGATTAGAGAGGATCCTGCATCCAATTCTTCCTGCATGTATTGAATCCTTTCATCCAAGGTCAGTTCCTTATCCAGATTCGGGTCTTTTTTACCCACTTCGGACAATACTTCAAATCCGTTTTCCCTTGCCAATCTGATGCATTCAACTTTCTTGTCATGAGGAATATTAATTGATCCGTCGGATATTTCTATTGCAGGAAAGCCCAATTCATGTGCTTCCTGGAAAAATTCCTCCAATTTTTCATTCATATAAGCCAGCTCAAACAGTGTGCCTCCAGTGTATGGAGTAATATCATGCGCCTTATACATTTCAACCTTTGCCTTGATAATTTCCTGTTCATGAACTATTGATGTTCCCCAACCGAATTTCAAGTAGTCAACATATTCTCCTGATATGTTCATTAAGCTTTCTGCAGTTTCAAGGCCTAAACCCTTGTCCAAAACCATTGTAATTCCTTTACTTCTAGGTTTTTCATCTCTTTTTTTAGATAAAAATTCAAAAGATTTCAAAATATCACACGTGTTAGTTTTAATTTTTTAAATAATAATATTGAATAATAGTATTTAAATATTTTTAACACTTTGGATTTTAATGGCTACAAAAGGCCGTTATATAACATTCTAAAAAAAATAACGAGCATAATGAATTAAAAAAAAATAGTAAAAAAATAAGAGAAATTAATGTGCATTAATCTCTTGTTCAGACCTTTTAACAAGATCAGATAAGGAGTTTCTAACATTTTCAGGAATAGAACTATTTTCCTTATCAGCAACAACTTGTGCGATGATTTTACACAAAACAAATATCGCATGTTTATGCTCAGCCTTTGTCTTGTGGATGTGGTGAGGGCTTATTTTTAGGGTAATATATTCACTGCAATCATTGGTTATTTGGTCATCTTCTGCTAAATATTTTAGAACGTATACTAAAAATTGATGTAATTGAATCATTTCGTCTTTGTACATATATATCTAACCCATTTAACTAATTTCTTGTTAGTTAAAAATTAACTCCAAATTTGTATACTTTAATATTATATATTAATCATATTTAAATATTGCATTAAAAATAGATTACAAATTCTGATTATTCAATCAATCTTTAACTAAATTTAAATTAATCGTTGCCTTCATACCTACATTGATAAAAATATGCGAATACAGATAGATTTAACAAAATTAGTTTCAGAAATATTATCGTGCCATCGTTAAAATAAATTGTTTGATAAATTAAATTATCAATATTGACAATTAAGTTAATTTAAACGAATCTCAATTCAATAATTCAATAACCTTTTTTTGAACCGTCACGGAACTCTTCAGTTTCGACAATTTTTGGAAGCCTCCCGATAGCGCCCACATTTTCACCACAGATTATCAGTGCAGAATCGAAAAATTCACGGTATTCATCAGCGCACTCCAATGCATTGGCAATCCGGTCCTGAGAAGAATCACCATAAGCGCAATTGGCAATTCTAGTTGCAAGGCCATCACAAAGGGATGCTGATTTTCCCAATACAGTTACGCAGTCAGATTCACCAAAACTGATTGAATGACCAATTTTTCCTGAAGAAGAGCAAATTCCCAACGGCATTTTCCTTTTTTTAATTTCAAATGCAATATCGTTTCCCAAAAATTCATTGTTCGAATATATTCCGCATAACACTTTCCTATCATTAACCACTGCAATGTCCCCTCCATTTTCAACAATGGAATATGAAGATCCGCAATTCATTAAATAATCAATAGACATCTCGGAAATGGTTCCGGCAACACAAGCCATTGGGCCAACATCACAAAGAATTGATGATTCATACATTTTTAAAACAATGCTTGGCAAGTCCCCTTCAGGCATTTTCAGGGGTTCGAGAGATATGGAAAACTCATTGTTTCTAAAAATATAATCCTTTAAATCCTTTCGCAAATTAAAAACATGTCCCCTTAAATCACACACTGACAAATCACTTGTCAATCGGATATGTGTCTCATCAATGTCAATCTGTGAAAAATTCATGTTTAATTATTAAACTTTTATATTTATAAAAGATATACCTATAAACATGAAAGCTCTAAACAAAATGCTTTGTTTGGTTGATGGTGAACACTACCTACCAGTCACCCAGGAAGCAATAGATACCTTAAACAACCTAGAACACATTGACATAGCAGGTGCAGTATTTATAGGTGGAACCGAAAAGCTTAGGGACGATTCAGAAGAAACATACTCTGAAAAGCTAGGAGTTCCAGTACAATTCGCAAAAGACAAGGACATTCCCTATGATATCATTGTTGAAATGATTAGAAAATATGATATCGATACAGTATTCGATTTGAGTGACGAACCAATTCTTGATTATCCAAAAAGATTTAAAATTGCATGCAAGGTTTTAAATGAAGGAATAACCTATGAAGGCCCCGACTTTAAATTCGAACCTACTTCACAGTATGAGGTCATGGAAAAACCGTCAATAACAATCTTGGGAACCGGCAAACGTATCGGGAAAACAGCAGTTTCAGGTTTCGTTTCAAGGCTTATTGATAAAAACGGTTATGAACCATGCGTTATTGCAATGGGCAGGGGAGGTCCTGAAGAGCCTGAAATCGTACATGGCGAAGAACTGGAAATCAATGCCGAATTCCTGCTTGAACAATCAGAAAAGGGAGTTCATGCAGCAAGCGACCATTGGGAAGATGCATTAATGAGCAGAATTTTAACAATAGGCTGCAGACGTTGCGGAGGAGGAATGGCAGGTGAAGTATTTTTAACAAACATGAAAAAAGGAGCTAAACTAGCCAATGAAGTCAATTCCAAATTCGCCATTTTTGAAGGAAGCGGAGCCGCAATACCTCCAATTAAAACCAATAAAAAAATAGTGCTTATTGGAGCCAACCAGCCTATCGAAAACTTGACCACCTACTTCGGACCTTACAGAGTAGGCTTAGGCGATCTGGTAATTTTAACAATGTGTGAAGAGCCAATGTGCACTGATGAAAAAATCAAACAGATTGAGGAGTTTGTAAGTGAGGTCAATCCAGATGCAACCGTCATATCAACCGTCTTCAGACCAAAACCCCTCGAAGACATTGCCGGTAAAAAAGTACTGTTTGCAACAACCGCACCTGAAGATGTCAAGGACAAACTAGTGGACTATCTGGAAAGCAATTACGACTGTGAAGTTATCGGAACAACAGCCCACCTATCCAACAGGCCACTATTGCGTGAAGATATGGCCAAATATATGGACAAGGCTGATGTGATGCTTACAGAACTTAAGGCCGCAGCAGTTGATGTTGCAACAAAAGATGCTATCAAAGCAGGACTTGAAGTGGTTTACTGTGATAACATTCCTGTTGCAATTGATAAATCATATCCTGATTTAAAAGCGTCAGTGCTAAAAATAGTTGATTCTGCAATTGATGATTTTAACAAATCATCATAAATTTTATTTTTACAAAAACTATCCAATATTCGCAAAATGAACAATTTTTAAAATAATATTAAAAATAGGGACAACAATATAAAAAAAATTAAAAATTTATGAAAAGGCCAAAGAACATTAAATAATGTCAAAAAAATACTAGAAAAAAATGAAAAAAAATATATAAAAAAAACTAATTATTGAAAAAAATAACTTTTAATCTGAATTTTTTTTAAGATATCAAAAATATGTTAAACATTATAAAAATTTCAAAATTTCAAGGCCTAAATCTGTATTTTTATACAATCTGCCTTTGCGAGCTTCTTCATTTAAGCAAACGACTAAATTATTTTCTTTTAAGTCTTTAAGTACGTTGGATACGTGATTTGTCCTTAAACCGATATCCTCAGCAATTGCAGATGGGATTTTTATATCTTCACCAATACTTTTTAAAATATTGGTCCTGTATTCAGAAGCCATAACATAACCGACCAACTGAAAAATCTCATCATTGTTCATAAATATTTATAACTCCAAAACAGTATAAAAGAGTATGTATTAAATAAGCATTCATATCACCAAAATACCAACCTCAAAAAAATAAAATTTAATACATAGTACAGAAATATAGATTAAATAATGAAAACAATAGCAATCGGAATAGGCAAAAATTGTAACATAATTCAAGCAATTAATATATTTGAAAAAACATATGATGCAAAGTTTATCTTAATTGATAATGATGATGAACTAGTTAGTGCAATTCTTAACGATGAAATTGATGCGGTAGTCAGAGGATCACTTCCTGCATCAGGAGTTATTAAAGAAGTCAAAAAGCATTTTCCAGATATTTCAAGAGCCACTTTTGTTCATGGAGATGAACACGAATTCCTATTGACTCCTGTGGGAATAGATGAAGGTGCAACAGTTGAAGAGAAACTTAAAATTGCTGTCGAGTGCGGAAACTTTCTAAGAAAGCTTTCAAAAGAACCAAAAATAGCTGTCCTAGCAGACGGCAGAAAAGGAGATTACGGGAGAAGTGAAAAAATCTCCAAATCAATAGATGACAGTGAATCATTGACACAGTTAATTAAAGAAAATACTGATTTTGAAGTAAAGAACTATTATATCCTAATCGAACAAGCCTTAAAAGACGATTGTAATGTTTTAATTGCACCTGACGGAATTATAGGAAACATCATTTTTAGAACTCTCATTTTAGTGAATTCCTGGCCAAGCTGCGGTGCAATAACCTTCGGAATAAATGGAATATACATAGACACAAGCAGAGACCAAAGTGTTGAAGGTTACCTTAGAAGTTTGAAATTTGCATACAAATTAGCCAACCTTTAAAAACATTAAATGACATAAATACTAATTACTATAAAACTTTTAAGGGATAAAAAATGGCAGAAAATATACTTTATAGAATATATGAATGGTATATCTCAAGAGATTTGGTTCCTGAGAAAATGCCAAAACATGTGGCCATAATCATGGATGGAAATAGAAGATATTCCAAACTCCAAGGAAACCTTGATGTTGTCAAAGGACATGAAATTGGAGTGGACACCTTGGAAAAGGTTCTTGATTGGAGTATTGAACTTGGTATTGAAATCATTACTGCCTATGCATTCTCAACAGAAAACTTCAACAGACCAAAACACGAAGTTGAAGGATTGATGAATCTATTTGTAATTAACTTCAAAAGACTAGTAAACCATGAAAAGATACACAAGAACGAAGTTAAAGTACAGGTTGTAGGAAGAACCGAATTACTTCCAGACAGCGTTAAAGAAGCGATTCACGAAGCGGAAGAAGCAACAAAACACTATAACAAAAGGTTCTTTAATTTAGCTATCGGATATGACGGTCGTTTGGAAATCATAGATTCATTTAAAAAGATCATTAAAGAAGTGCAAGAGGGAAATATCTCAATAGATGATGTGGATGAAGACCTTGTAAGCAAAAACCTCTATACCGCAGGGCTTGATGACCCTAATTTAATCATAAGAACAAGCGGCGAAGAGCGCTTAAGCGGATTTTTACTCTGGCAATCATCATATTCAGAACTTTATTTCTGTGAAACATTATGGCCTGAACTTAGAAAAGTCGATTTTATAAGAGCTATTAGATCATATCAAGCAAGAGACAGGAGATTTGGAGCATAAATCATGATAGATACTCATTGCCATATTGATTTTGAAGATTTTGACGAAGACCGTGAAGAAGTAATTAAAAGAGCGAAAGACAAACTTGACTATGTTGTCGCCTCAGGATACAGCATAGACAGTAATCGAGATGTTTTAAACCTTTCAAAAGAATATGAAGGTTTCATTTATCCTACTTTTGGTTTTCACCCAGTAAGCTCTCAAAACTGCACAAATGAGGAGCTTGAAGATGCACACAAATTCCTAATTGAAAATTTGGATGATATCGTTGCAGTCGGTGAGGTGGGAATGGATTACTATTATGTTACAGATAAGGCTTTACGTGAAAGACAGCAGGAAATCTTCAGAAGCTTTTTGAATATAGCTAATGAGCATAAAGTCCCTATTGTAATGCACGTTAGAGACTGTGAGAAAAAAGCAGTCAATATCATCGAAGATTATGATGACATCCCATACTTTATTTTTCATTGCTATGGGGGAAGCCTAAAGACTGCAAAAAGAATCATGAACAAGGACAACTGCTATATGAGCTTTTCAACAATGCTCTGCTACTCACAACACCACCAAAATCTAATTGAAAAGATTGACCTTGACTATGTTTTAACAGAAACCGACAGTCCATATCTGGCAATGACAAAAGAAGAGAGAAACGAACCTGTCAATGTCGTTAAGGCAGTTCATAAAATAGCTGAAATTAAAGAGTTGGACGTTAATGTTGTTGATGAGATAACCACCAACAACGCCAGAAAAATTTTCAAAATTTAGTAATGCAATGTGTAATTCAAGTTAATTAACACATCATTATTTTCTTTTACTGCTTCTATTTCTAATTCAAAATCAGTTAAATCCTGCATGACTAATTTTATTAAATCCCATTCCAAAATTGAATCATTTAAAAATATTGTAAACTGATTTCTGTCAATTTTAACCTGTTTTCTGCAGAACAATTTGAAAGCATAGAAATATAGCTCAAGCCTAAAGATCAGGTCTTCCTTATCACCATTGCCGTTGATGAAAAAATCTTTCAGGTCTTCCTGCAGGATTTTACCTTCATCACCAGTGTCAGCCTTAAAGGTTTCCATTTCCTTTAAATCTTCCATTAATTGCTTTTTTTCTTCATCACTGTACATCTAATCATCCTCAAGTAAAAATTTTATTTTAAGTATATTATAATCATTTGCCATGAAGCTCATTTCAAACCTATCAAAGACATCATCAAGTTGCCTTAGGCAACTGAATTTCAAATCATCCGGGATAACGTATAATATGAAAGCATCTTCAGTAATTTCAACACCCAAATCCTCAAGAAGCGGAATTTTTAACTCACTTATGAATATGTATTTATATACAATCAGTTCGTAGTCATTCACTTCCTTGTTACTTTTAATAATGTCCGCTAATTCCTCTTGAAGTTTCTGAGCAATCACATCAAATGTTTCACCAGTAATTTTAATCCCTCGCTTCAAATACCTCTTTTGCTGCAACAATTCCATTTATTGATTTTGGAAATCCGCAATAAGCGCTCATCTGCATAATAATTTCAACTATTTCAGATTCGCTGTTTCCTACATTCAGCGCTGCGTTAATGTGTTCTTTCAGTTGAGGAATTGTTCCCAAAACTGTCAGTGCTGCAACAGTACACAGTTCACGTGTTTTTAAATCGACTTCTTCCCGAGTATAAATTTCAGAGTAGGGAAATTCCACTACAAATCTACCTAAATCGGGAGCAATATCTTCCAGATCCTTGAATATTTCTTCAACAGACCTTTGCTGGATGTCTTCTAAAACTTCTTTTCCTTTCTCATATCGTGACATAATTATATTATCTACCTAAACCCATTTAACATTAGCTGTTGTGAAAACATAATGTGGAGAGAAGACAGGATTGTACAACTTATTCGTTGACGAAGTTGAATTGAAACTGACTGCAATCGATTTTCTTAAATTATAATTAATCCTGTCTCCTATGGAGTCCAGCTCTTTTTTGGAAAAGTCCTTTGAGGAAGTTGCATAAACCTTAAACTGAATTCTCTTTTTATCAAAGTTTTTGTCAACACCCATTTCCGAATATGAAACATTCACTATTTCAACCGAATGCGGAATCAGCAGCTCACTTTTTGATTTGGAATAGTCATTGTAAGTCTGTTTCGGATAAATTGCACCTGATGATGATACGATTCCATCATTGACACCATTTCGTGCAGCGCTCATTGCAATGTTCAGTTCCTGCTGGGAATAAACAAAGGCAATGCCCATCATTACAATCAGTATCATCACCCCCATGAAAAACAGGTATTCGGCACTTACCTGAGCTTTATTTTCCTTCATTTTATCACCAGTTTTCCGTCATCAACTTTTGAAATCGTATACGAATGCCCACTATGCATCTTATATTTAGAATCAATATTCGTCAGCAAAAGCAATGTTTCTCCTTTTTTATCATCATACTCTATCGTTAACTTGTCCTTTTCAACCGTTATTTCATAATATCCTACATTTGACGGCAATGTTACTGATTTTGAATAACCTTCACCATTGGAATTCACCTGGCTTATGGTGTTTGCAACATCATCCAGAATCAGCCTATGTGAAAGGCTGTCCTGCATATTCAAACTTGATTCAATAGCTGATTGTGAGAAAAACAACAGTGAAATAGCGATTATTAAAATAACAAATATTGAAAACAGATATTCTATTGAAATAAAGCCTTGATTATCCATATTTTTTAATTATCTTGATAATTAATAAAGTTTACTCAAATTAAAAGTCAATTTTGATACCAAATTATTAAATAATATTTGAAATATAAACTTAATTATGAAAGGAAAAGTTATATTCATTGGTGCAGGTCCAGGTGACCCTGACTTAATTACTGTTAAAGGAAGAAATGTTATCGAAAAGGCGGATGTAATCATTTATGCAGGTTCCCTTGTTAATAAGGACGTTTTATCACCTGCAAAAGAAGACTGTGAAATTCACAACAGCGCATATTTGAATTTAGATGAAACTGATGCAATAATTACTGAAGCCGTGAATGATGGAAAATTAGTTGCCCGTGTGCACACTGGAGATCCTTCAATTTATGGAGCCATTGCTGAGCAGATTCGTGAGCTTAAAAAACACGACATAGAATATGAGATTATCCCAGGAGTAAGCTCATTATTCGGTACAGCAAGCGTATTGGAAGCGGAATTGACATTGCCTGAGATTTCACAAAGTGTAATCATCACACGTCCAGAAGGCAGAACTCCAAAACCACGTACAGAAAGCATTGCAAGCTTTTCAAAACACCATGCAACAATGTGTATCTTTTTGGGAATTGGTATGATTGACAAAGTTGTCGATGAATTGCTTGAAGGTTACGAGGAAACCACTCCTGTTGCAGTTGTCAAAAAGGCAACTTGGCCAGACCAGCAAATAATTAGAGGAACCCTCGCAGATATTGCACAAAAAGTTAAAGATGCCAATATAACAAAGACTGCAATGATTGTGGTGGGAGATGTCCTAGACCCTGGCGACTTTAATGCATCCAAGTTATATGATAAAAACTTTAAACACGAATATCGTTAAAAAATAATAATTTACCATCACCAGCCACATCCTCAAGAGCCATTGGAATGGCTTTTGAGAGAAATTTGAATTTAATCTACAGTCAACTCATTTTCTGAAAAATTTCTAAAAAATCGTTTCACAATCCAACTATTTAGTTAATTTTTTTATTCAATTAGTTTTATTCAGTATCTAATTAGTTTAATAATTAATTTAATTTATCTAATTTTGTTTATAAATAATTAAATTTTTTATATATTTATTAAAAAATTAATTAAAAATTTACTTATTTTTATATATAATTTATACTTTTTTAACAATAGTTTATATAATTATTAGTTATTATAATTTTATAAATATTAACTGAATTATTAATAATCCATTAATTAATCTATTAAACATGCTTCATAACAGTGAACTAAACTGTATATTTTTTAGTGACAAATATTACCCAATACTGTATTCTTCGTGTTACTTGTTTTTATAATCCCTAATTTAATATATGAGTGATATAATTCGTTAATATGCAATAATAAGTATATTTATGTAATTATATTAAAATTAAACCAATTTACGAATGATTTAATACTAATTAGTTAATTAGTGAACTATAAAAAACATTCTAAAAAAATTGTCCTGATTTCATTTGTGATAAACTCATGAAAAATAAGCAATTTAAGTGTTTAATTCATCTTAAAAATGTCAAGTTGTGAATTATTTATAAGTTTATGAATAATCCCACCTCCTGTTCATTTAAATCAAACTTCCCTAATTGGCTGTAATTGAATCATTCGTGAAAATCAATCAAAATCAGATATTGGTGAAAAGTAATGAAAATGATTAATTCGAAAATACTGTTAATATCATTGATTCTAATTTTATTGTTTTCACTTCAGGCAGTAAGCGCACTAGATGATAATGATTTTAACCAAAGTAATATTGCATCACCTATTCTAAACGATGATGGAATTACGGATTATTCATTTGAAGATAATGTATTAAGAGCTAGCAGTGATAATCATTTGTTAGACAATGGATATGAAAATTCAGAGACTGCTTGTGACTTAAATCAGAAAAATAGCAATGAAAACCCTATTGACTCAACTGCAGATATACTATCCGCACAGGATAATGAAGGATCTAGCGACGAGAATCAAAATGACACAAAACCAAATATCACTTTTGATCATAGAACATCCATAGACTTTGTTTTCGAAGAAAACACTACCATATCCGATGAACTATATAAGGTACTTGGAATATGGGATTTACCCTACTATGAAAGTGCCATTAATCCATGGCTGATGAATGACACAACATGGGTGTATTGTATTGACGGAAACTCAAGGGACCCCGATGGAGCAATGTATTTTCCAGGCTTTTACAAAAGAATAACATTGACCGACAATGACAAGTTCATAAATAAGATAACTGGAGAAAATGTTCTGCCTTATTTAACTACTTACATCTATCAAAATTTTAATAATAGTGATAAATATGGCAGAAGCAGCGCCGGAACTGTTCCTATCCTGATATATGTGTTACAGAGTTTTGTCCATAGTGATTATCGAGATCCTGAATCCTTGTACAATAGAAGACCTGCGGGCAGTCATGGAACGATATACACTGTTGTTAAAGAAGTTTTAGACACAGTTGACTCCGGTAACGGGGCTAACTGCAGTGGGGCATTCTACGGTTCCGATTTACTGACATATCAATTTTATTTATATGTTCCATTTTCCGAGTTAAATGATGACATCTATCAAACAACCCTGGGTTTCAACATATTTACAAAAATAAATGTCACTAAAATCTGGGATGATGACAGTGACTGTGATAATTTGAGACCAGAATATGTGGATGTGCAATTATACGGAAACGGTGAGGCCATTGGAGATGCAATTCAACTTTCAGAAGAAAATAACTGGACTTATACATTTACAGATTTACCGGTTTATTACTTATACAACGATGAGATAGTATTATCTGAAAGTGATTATTCCATTGCTTCCATTATGGAAGATGATGTTGATTTAACACTCAAAAAAGTATGGAACGAAAGCTATACTGGAAGTAAACCATCCGTTATAAGCTGCCGTTTATATGGAAATGGCCAATATTTGGGACTTATAAGATTGTATTCAAGCAGAAATTGGGAACAAACCATAACCAACCTTCCAAAATATGATGAGAACGGGACAGAAATGGTTTACACAATTGTGGATATAACCAATTACAGAAATTCCACCCCTACAGGATATATTGATCAAAACTTTTCTGATGTCTATCAAGTCAAACATTTGCAGTATGAAATTACAAATGAAGACTTGAGAAATAAATCAGTGTATGTCGAAGTATTTAAAAATGGAAAATATATCGATGTAAATCAGATATCCAGTTCAAACAATTGGACGTTTACCGTTTATAACTTACCGGTAGACCTTTCTGAAAATGATTTGATATTGCATTATGCACCAACTGGCAATCATGTCAACATTGTCAATTACACAATAAACGAATTAAATACTTCCGATGAGTATATTCCTGCCAAAGAAAATTCTAGTGAACTTATTAATCCACTAATGCCCACACAGGACCAGGTAACCAACAAATATTATAAATATTTGGACCTTGACATAAACAAGTTGCTTAAAACTGTAACAATCACAAACAAATTAGAAGTAGTTTCCATAAATGTTACTAAAAAATGGGAAGATGATGGTGACCATGATGGTTTCAGACCGGATAAGGTGACAATTCATTTAACAGCAGGCAACAAAACAATAGCCACTGTTAATCTAATCGGTTCTGATTGGAATTTTACTTTTAAAAATTTACCAAAGTACCATGATGGCGTTTTAATAACCTATAATGTTATAGAGGATGCTGTTGACAATTATAATGTGAGTTATGCAAATAATTCCGCATATAATTTCACCATCATCAACTCCCGCGTTATAGAATTTGTTTTTGTGAATGTTACCAAGAACTGGAATGACAATTTCAACCAGGACGGCATTAGGCCAACAAATGTAACAATCATGTTACTTGCTGATGGTGCAAACATTAAAAATGCCACATTAAACGAATCTAATAGCTGGAAATTCACATTTTCCGATTTAGATAAATTTAAAAATGGAAAATTAATAAACTACACCATCAAAGAGTCCGCAACTGACAATTACAATGCCACCATTACAAACGATAATAATGGTAACTGGATCGTCAACAACACTCACATTCCTGCTGTTAGTGATGTTAATGTTACTAAAGTTTGGAATGATAACAACGATCAGGATGGTGTAAGGCCGGTTAATGTTACTGTTGTTTTACTTGCTGACGGCAAAATTGTTGCTAATGCTACTTTAACTGCTAATAATGATTGGAAAGCTGTATTTGAGAATTTGCCTGTTTATAGTGCTGGTAAAGTTATTAAGTATTCCGTTCAAGAGTTAAAAGTTGCTAACTACACTGTTGCTATATCCAATAGTACTGCATACAACTGGACTGTAAATAACACTCACGTTCCTGAAGTGACTGATGTTAATGTTGTTAAAGTCTGGAACGACAACAATAATCAGGATGGTGTAAGGCCCGCTGATGTGGTTGTTGTGTTGTTTGCTGATGGTGTTAAAGTTAATGAAACCGTTTTAAATGATGGTAACGGTTGGAAGTATTCCTTCAAGGATTTACCTGTTTATAATGACAGTAAAGTTATCAAATACACTATTGGTGAAGTGGAAGTTTCAAATTATACAATTGCTGTGTCCAACAGTACTGCATATGATTGGACTGTAAACAATACCCACGTTCCTGCTTTGACTAATGTCAGTGCTGTTAAAGTCTGGAACGACAACAATGACCAAGATGGTTTAAGACCACTAAATGTAATTGTTGTTTTAAATGCTGATGGTGTTAAAGTTGATATGGCTGTTTTAAACAGTAGTAATGGATGGAAATATTCATTCACTGGATTGCCTGTTTACAATAACGGTCAAATTATCAAATATTCTGTCACAGAATTCGATGTTTCTGGATATACCGCTGAAATTACCAATGATACTGCATATAATTTCACTGTTAACAATACCCACGTTCCTGCTTTGACTAATGTAAGTGTTGTTAAAGTCTGGAACGACAACAATAATCAGGATGGCTTAAGACAGGTTAATGTAACTGTCATGTTATATGCAAATGGTGTAAACGTTAGAAATGTTACTTTGAATGAATCTAATAAATGGAAATACACTTTCGAAAAATTGGATAAGTTTGAAAACGGTAACTTGATAAAATACACTATTGCCGAATCCGCAATTGCAGGTTATGAAGCAGCTATTGTCAGTGATGATAACGCCAACTGGACTGTAACAAATACTCACGTTCCTGCAGTGACAGATATTAATGTGACAAAAGTTTGGAATGACAATAACGACCAAGATGGTGTAAGACCTGTTAATGTGGTTGTTGTTTTATATGCTGACGGTGTAAGAGTTAACATGGCTGTTTTAAACAGCAGTAATGGAGGAAAACACTCCTTCAAAGACTTACCTGTTTACAAAGATGGCCAAGTAATTAAGTATACAGTTGTAGAATTGGATGTTGCTGATTATACATCTGAAATTACCAATGATACTGCTTACAATTTCACTGTTAACAACACCCACATTCCTGCTGTGTGTGATGTTAATGTTACAAAAATTTGGGAAGACAACGATAACCAAGACGGTGTAAGACCACCAAACATAACAGTTATCCTAAAGGCTGATGGAAACATAATTGCAAACGCAACACTAAACTCTTCCAATAATTGGAATACAATTTTCAGATACTTACCCGTATACAAAAATGGAAACATAATTAAATACTCCATCCAAGAGCTAACTGTTAAAAACTACACCTCTAAAATATCAAACAACACCCAATACAATTGGACAATAACAAACACACACATACCAGAAGTTACTGATGTTAATGTTACAAAAATTTGGGAAGACAACAACAATCAGGATGGCGCAAGACCGAAAAACCTAACAGTTATCCTGAAGGCTGATGGAAAAATGATTGCAGATGCAACTCTAAACTCTTCAAATTGGACCCTTTCATTCAAAAATCTACCAGTATACAATAATGGGAAAAAAATCAAATATTCCATAGAAGAGTTGACAGTTGATAATTATACAAGCGTCATATCAAACGATACTCCATATAATTGGACCATCAACAACAACCACGTCCCAAAAGTAACTGAAATCAACATTACAAAAATCTGGGACGACAACAACAACCAAGACGGCATAAGGCCAACCTTTATAACAGTTGTCTTACTTGCTGACGGCGTAAAAATCAATGAAACAACATTAAATACTTCAAACAATTGGACCATTTCATTTAAAAATCTGCCAGTTTATAAAAACGGCAGCATAATCAAATATTTAATACAGGAGTTAACAGTTGACAATTATACGGGTGTCATATCAAACGATACTCCATATAATTGGATCATTAACAACACATACATTCCAAAAGTAACTGAAATCAACGTTACAAAAATCTGGAACGACAACAACAACCAAGATAAAATAAGGCCTACTGAGGTCAAAGTAGTCTTGTTTGCTGATGGTATTGAAGTTGATGATGCCATTTTATCTGCTGGAAATGATTGGAAATACACTTTCAGTAATTTACCGGTTTATAATAGTGGCAAATCAATTAATTACACTATTGGTGAAGTAGAAGTTTCAAATTATACCGTCGATATTGTGGGGGAAAATGGTAATTTCACAATTACAAATACTCATATTCATGTATACTCCCCTAATATGAGTGTTGAAAAAATTTCCCTCAAAAAAACCGTTAAAGTTGGTCAACAAGCAAGGTTTCAAATTGTTGTTAAAAACACAGGAGATTGTGAGTTAACTGGAGTTTATGTGATTGATGATGATTACACTCAAGGAATCGTCATTGATCACATGATTCCTAACAGTGACTGGACTTTCGATGGAAAAGGCAAATTTACATACAGAAAAACTTTAGGCGTGGGTGAATCTTCAAGCTTCACAGTCGTATTCAACACAACAAGTGCGGGATTGAAGGTCAATAATGTGACTGCAGGCAATAATATTACAAACCTAACAGTGCACAGTACCAATACTACTAATGTCACAAATGAAACAGAACCTGTGCCTCCACAACCTATTCCTCCAAGTCCAGAGGAACCTAAACTGCCAAATAAAGAAATAATTCCAGACAAACATGCAACAGGAAATCCTATATTTGTCTTAGTGTTAGTTCTTTTTACATTATCAGTGAATATATCTATAAGAAAAAAATAAAAATTTAAGGTTATGTGATTTTTCACATACCTTCTTTCTTTTTTTAGCGTTTAGCAAAAAAAGTGAATGTTACTAACTCTAATCAACCTCTTCAATTACCTTAACATCACTAAATGCATCATAATCAGAAACATAAATCATACATACTTTGTCTTTCATTCCAAAGACAAATGAATAGCTTTCCTCATCATATTTCTGATAATATCCATCATAACCTAACATTTTAGTAGGGGATCCCCCAACTTGAGATGCCACTTCTTTAGAATTTATTCCTGAACCAGGAGTTCGTGTTATTCCTATTTCAATATAGTTTTCATCATTGCTCCAGCCCATGGCTGAAGATTTTACGTTTCCATCATAGCTAATGTCAGTTCTGGAAGGGTCATTGACATATGAAGAGGGTATTTCAAATTTAACGCCATCCACAGTGACAGTCTGAGTCTGATTTCCCATTATGAAAATTGAGGCTGCAACTGCTGCAATAACTATTAAAATAAGAATTAATATTACATATTTATTTAAAAGTGTTTTCTTTGGTTTTGGATTTTTTTCACCGCAATTTGGGCAAAAATCACCATTTTCCTTTAATTCAGCACCACATTTCCTACAATGCCCAACCATAGCTTACCACCATCATCTAAAAAATTTTTCACAATAATAATTTGGCACCAATTTATATATAAATTTTGAAAATAACCATAATCAATTCAAATCTCCATTTTGTGATTCAAATGTATTCCTATATGGCCTATGCCCAAAATTATTGTTGATATGACTAAAAAAATATTATTTGTATAGATTCCCAATAGCAAAAATGCAAAAACAGGAAGTGTTGCTCCGGGAAGTGGAATAAATAAAAGACTTGAATACATGTCATGCATTGTCCTTGAGCTTTTGAAGTATTTAATCCAATATATCTCATATAGTATCATCAAAAGGAAAGCAATTATCAATATAAGATTTAAAGAAAAAGTCACTCCACAAAATAGGGAAAATATAACAACCAATACTTGACCAATTCTTTCTAAGGTTAAAAATAATTTATTTTCATTTTTAGAATACTTTTTGTAATCTTTTGGAGGATATTTGCTCCACAAAATATTCGGCACAAATAACATAATCAAAAGAGTTAAACCAACAAATGAAAACTCTAAGTTCATATTAATCTATGAGTACTTATCCTTGATTTCATTCATCAATCTTAATTTTTCAAAAGCCACTTCCTTTGGAGCTCTTCTAAGGCCACAATCAGGATCCAATAGCAAGTTATCTTTGCCAACAATTTCTATAGCTTTTGTGACAAGGCCTTCAATGTCTGCAATATCATCAACCTCATTGACTGATGAATCAACACAACCGAAACCTAACTTTTTATTGGCCAAAAGTGAAGCATTTTGCTCCAATATCCCAAGATTGACATTGTTTCCTGCAAATTCAAAGTCCAGAATATCCACATTGAATGATGCGATATCCTTGAATACATCTGATAAAATTCCGCATACATGCATTCCCAACGGCACTTCGAGTCCATCCTTAATGATTCCGATGGCCTCACGGGCGGTTTTCATATCAACCATGCCTGTTGAGAGAAACGGTTCATCCAGTTGAATATAAGCGGGATTAACCTTTTTTGCAATTGCATCAGCTTCAACCTTAAGTGAATGTGCCAAATCAATTATTGCATCTTCCTTATTCTTATAAAAACCAGTTATTCTGGAGGAGTGCACAATAGTATTCGGACCTGTTATAATTCCCTTTATTCCTTTACCTTCAGGAATATTGCCTCCATAATACTCCTTCATTACTTTTTTGGAATATTGCAAATCCTTGATTGAAATTTCCTGAGTTGGATTTCTTATCTTGCCGACAATGAAAGTATTTCCATCCTCAATTTTCATTCCAGGAATGTAATTTGTAAAAATAGATACCATGTCACCTCTGACCTGACCATCGGAGATTATATCCACTCCAGCGTCAAGTTGAGCTATGACACTTGATTTAATAGCTTCCTTAAACGGATCATATGACCCAAAGGAATTTAAAAGTTTATCCTTAAAATTAGAGGGAGAGCTTTCCTCAGCGGGAAAACTTCCAACAACAGTTGATCTCATTTTTTGTTACCAGTGTCTAATTTTCTGATTTTTTCAACTTCTTCTTCATCAATAGGCAATTCCACTACTGAAGTACCGTGGCAAGGTTTTGTGTACGGCAGGAACACTGTTCCCTTTTCATGGTCAAAACCGATTGGTATTGGTGGAATTCCAATGACTCTAACACCTAAAACCTCATCTCCAGGTTTAATATAAACCAGATCATCCGCTTTAAATCTGATAATCATTGCACAGTCTTTAAAACCTGCTTTAGATGCGTGAATCTCATAATTATCTGATTGTTGAAGGTAAGTATCTAAACAGAATGACATTTTATTCAAACTCCTTAATTGCTTTATCGAATTTAACTTTAATCGGTGAAGGATTATGGAAAGCTCTAACGGCAGTTATTACTGCATTGCTTCCGCTCTCTTCTATCATGTTTACGAATTCTGCAACCTCATCAGCATCCCTTGAAAATACAAGAGCCAATGATTTGCATTGCAATATCTGTTCAAAGGTTACGAAAAATGATGCCGCTGCATCTTTGTGAACAAATCCAACTAATAAATCAAAATCGCCTTCGCTAATATCCCCCAAGGTTCTTTCCAAATCCACGAGATTAAGATTATAATAACCTTCAGGGTCAGATATTTTTACTAACTTAGCAGCTGCAGGGTTTGCAGCTATTGTTACATCATAACCTAATTTTGTTAATTTATTAAATACATAAACCGCCAGGGGAGTTTGAGACGGAGTCTCAGGACATCCCAGTAAAACTAAAGCTTTCATATAACTACCTCTTATGATCTTGACTTAAGTGATACAACATTCGCTAAAATCAATGCTCCAATAAATAGGAATGTTAACAGTGCCATACCATTGATTGTTCTGTTAAATACAAACATACCGATTACTGCTTGAGCTGAAAATGCAGCAAGTGCACCTGTTAATAATACTTCTCTTCCCAAGTATTTTTTATTATTTTTCTCTCTTTTTTCTCTGTAAACAGTTAATATTTTAAATCCTATGAGAATTGTTCCAAGAACAAACACCATCAATCCTATAAGACCTAAATATCCAAAGTCAAATCCATATCCGAAAATACCTGGAAGCATATAATCGATTGTATCTTTCTGGTTAACCAGTATACCGAAAAACATTGGAAATGGCAAACCAAAGAATAAAACTAATTGCATTGGCAGGGTAATATATCCTTCAGCAAATGCGGTACCTTCAGCTCCCCAATAAGAAGCATCTGCGCTATGTCCTATTAGCTGTATATTGTTCAATACAGTTTTAATACTGGATAATGAGTATTGTTCAATCCTGCCTAATCTTAACAACGGTGAAAAGATGGTCATTCCAGAAACTCTTGCAAGCACTTCCAGGAATATAAATCCAATACCTGCAACACCTAAGAACATCAGGATTCTCCTACCGGTCAATATGGATTTTTCCCTGAAAGATTTGGATATAATTAAATAACCGAAGAACAGTCCTAAAATCCATAATAACAAGAAAGACCTGTGCATTAATCCACCGAATACTGTAATACCTATAATGAACAATATTACAAAACGCCTTAAAGGCCTTATATCAACACCCGATTCCTTCATGACCTTCAGCGATGCTAATGCAGCCACTGCTCCTAAAAGCGCAATTGGTCCAAATGGGTGAGTAAATTCCGCTTGACTGGAAGATATTATCAAAAGAAGAATATCTGCTCCAAAAATAACTGTAAAACCACCAATAATAAACAATGATAAAAAGGTGACTACACTTAATGATAGAGGAATTAGGTTAAGACAAAATACTAATGTCACAAATAACATTAATCCCATTTCTACAATTAATTGTAAATGATTTTGAGCAATTAATAACATACTATAATCACAATTTTCACTTTATTTAAAAAATGGACTGACCGGGATTTGAACCCGGGGCCTCCGCCATGCCAAGGCGACGATCTACCATCTGAGCTACCAGCCCAAAAAAAATTAATTCAAATATCAAATTAATATTTGAAGTTATTACTATATAATTATTTACCATTTTTTGCCAAATCATATAAGTTATCTATAATGACTTGGAACAAATCATCAGTTTTGATGTCAATAGGTTCATGAGGATTGACAATGAAATCCAATGCCTTATTGATTACCTCATCGGTATCAATTGACCTGTACATTAAACCTTGATTTATGTAATATTGGTCTACAGATAATGTTTCACCAGGATAACATGAAATAACAGGAGTTTGCAATATTGCAGCTTCCCTATTCATTGTTCCACCAGCACCAATGACCAGATCAGATTTTTTAATTATACTGGATGTGTCTACCGGAGGTTTTAGGATATGGACATTTTCAATACCTTCGAAGATTTCCGCCTGTTCCTTGAAACGTGGGAGAACCAAAATGTTTGCAACATTCTTTAACTCATCAACTATTGGAGACAAGACAGATTTTCTGCAGTCAGCATCAAGATATGATGCGAGGGAAGGTTCAGGTCTCATCAATATGGTTTTTTGATGTTTTAAATCCAAATCCAATTCATTGAAGACATTATCATTATATTCAAAACTTTTAAAATGCATTAATTCAGAGGTTCCATTATAGGATATGATAGTGTTCGGGTCAGCTCCAAATTTCATTAATTTCCACATGTCAATGATTTTAGGAGTAATGATTCTATCACATAACGGAAGTGTCAATTTATTGGCTGCAAGAGCATGTTCGTTGTCTAAAACGTACAAACTTGGGATTCCTAAACCGAATGCGATTCTAGGAAGCTCAATAGAATGCTTGCTAAGGGCAACATCCACCTTTTCATCATGTATAACATCAACAAGATTATAGACTCTTGATGTGCTTTCTCTTAATTTATCATATAAACTGACTCCATGCTTTCCGACTGAAATGAAGTCAATATCATACATTTCCATTAATTTATGGATATCTCCAAATTGTCTTGCTGTAACAATTACATCCTCACCTTCAGCTTCCAAATATTTGATAACATCCTTAAAGAACCTTACGTGAGGCGCATTTGAGATATCTATCCATACTTTCATGAAACCACCTTATTTAAAAAATTTTAATTATTTTTCTTTTCTTCAATAGCTTGAATAATTTCATCCAATCCATCACCATCTTTTAAATTAGAGGTAATGACTTTAACGTTAGGGTTTAATTTTTTAGCATCAGCCACCATCTTGTCAACATCTGCGCCGACAGCTTCAGCCAAATCAATTTTATTGATAACAATTACATCGGAAGTCTGGAAAATGATTGGATGTTTTTCTACAGTGTCGTCTCCTTCAGTTACGCTGACGACAACAATTCTCATGTGTGAACCTAATTCAAAGTCAACAGGACAAATCAGGTTACCCACATTTTCAATGATTACAACATCTAAATCTTCCAATGGCAAATCATGAAGACCATGACCTACTAAATGAGCATCAAGATGACATTCTTTACCTGTGTTTAATCCTTCTACAGGAACATTATGTGATTTGATACGTTCTGCATCAAATTTGGAGATCACATCTCCTGCAAGAACACCAATTTTATAGTCAGTATTATCGATAATTTCTTCAATCAATGTTGTTTTACCGGATCCTATTGCTCCAACAAAGTCAACACAGAAAATTCCGTTATCTTCAAGATTTTTTAAGTTTTTATCAGCTAATTTCTTATTAGCGTCCATGATATTTTTTTCAATTTCAACATCAGCTATCATATGCATAGTTTTCACCCCATTCTAGTTAGTTATCATCAGGTTTTTCAATAACAATATTTTTAACAACAATATCTCTTCCATTGAGAATTTCAACCGCTAAACTATCACACTCAGGACATTTAACCATCGGAGCATAATGATCCTTGTCGTCAAGAATAGCATCTCCATGGAATCCGCAGTTAGCACATTTAACCTCTACAGGAATCTCATCAAATATGATTTCAGCATCTTCAACAATGGTATTCTCAACCAGAACTCCTAAAATAAATTTTAACTGTTCGGGATTAACCATTGCTAACCTACCAAGTTCAATAGTAACTTCATTAACTTCAGTAGCATTATTAGCTTCTGCAGTGTCTATAACCGCATTAATAATACCCTGAGCCATAGATAATTCATGCATTTTATTTCTCCTTTTTATAAATATTAATATTATAAATTTGGTTTTATCTATTAATAAAAGTATTTAATATTTGGCAAATATTGCAGTAATACTGACACATGAAAAAAAATGTTACACTGTTGCAATTAACAACAGTTAAATATTGATTGTGATAAATATATATCCAATTATTATTTGGAGATAGATTATGACTTACAAATCAAAATTTGGTTTCGGATGCATGAGGCTTCCGCAAACCGACGCGAATGACCCTACAAAAATCGACCAAGACCTATTCAACGAAATGGTTGACATTTATATGGAAAAAGGCTTTAACTACTTCGATACTTCTTATGCTTATCACAATGGAGTTAGTGAAGTGGCCATCAGGAAAGCAGTCGTTGAAAGATATCCTAGAGAGTCATTTCAAATCTGTGACAAGATGCCAACCTGGGCACTGACATCAGAGGATGACAATGAAAAATTTGTCAATGAAATGCTTGAAAGATTAGGAATCGACTATTTTGACGTGTTTTTCATCCACAACATTAACGTGCCATGGTTAAAACTTGCTGAAAAGTACAACACCTTTGAATACGTTAAAAAAATGAAAGAAGACGGAATTGCTAAAAAAATAGGTTTCAGTTTCCATGACAATTCAAAACTCCTGAAAAAGGTTTTGGACAAATACGGCGACATGTTGGATGTCGTTCAGCTAGAACTTAATTATCTTGATTGGGAAGACCCTGCAATCGAAGCTCGCAAATGCTATGAAATATGTGTTGAACATGGCCTTGACGTTTATGTAATGGAACCTCTAAAAGGAGGAGTTATTGTAAATACAAACGACGAGATAAAATCAGAGTTTAAAAAGTTCAATCCGGACAAATCAATTGCAAGCTTTGCATTGAGATTCTGCGCATCCCTGGAACATGTAAAAATTGTCTTAAGTGGTATGAACAAGATGGAAGATCTTCTCGACAACTGCGATACCTTTGAGAATTTTGAAGTTTTAAGTGATGAGGAAAATGAATTTTTAGAAAGAATGGCTTTGAAACTTAAAGAAACAGTTGCAGTTCCATGCAGTGAATGCGGATACTGTGTTAAAGCCTGCCCTGAAATGATTCCGATACCAGAATATTTCAACCTGTATAACCTGAGTAAAATTCAGCCGGAATACAACAATTACAGATTATATTACGACAAATTAAGTGAAGAAAAAGTACCTGCTGAAGACTGTACATACTGCGGAACCTGTCTTGACCACTGTACACAACAAATCGACATTCCTGAAGAATTAGAAAAAGTTTGTGAACACTTTGAAGCGGGCTTTACACCTTACGGATAGTTAAACTACCCTCATTTTTAACTCTTTAACCATTTCACCATTTTTATTTATTTTTGATGCTTTTCTGTAATACTCAACTGCTTTTGGAAATATTCCTGAATTGTAATATATCAATCCCATAAGTGCAAGTGCATCGGCATTTCTATCATCAAAGCTTAAAATCTTTTCCAGAATCTCTGAAGAGGTTTCCAAATCCCCCTGGTCATACAAATCATATGCCTCCTCATACATCACATCAATGTCATCCAAGGATTCAACCTCAACATTAACTTCTTCATTTTTTGGCTTTGAAGAAAGTAGCACGTCCAATTCGTTAGCTATTTCATTTGACCTATCCAAAGACAATGCTTTTTTAACAAAATATAGTGCAATATCCCTTTGGTCCTGATTATACAATATTTGAGCCATCAGGGCAAGTGAATTTACATGTTTTTTATCGACAGCCAATATATTGTTTAAAATATCCTTAGAGGTGGAATAGTCGCCCTCATTAAACAGAGTTAAAGCCTCATCAAATAACCCTTCAACATCATCATCCTCATTTTGGTGAACTGTTGTTTCAACCATTTCCTTTTCAACAGTTTTTTCATTGGAAATCAGCTGTCTCATGTAGTTAAGAATGTATTTTGTTGCGTTTTTGTGAAGTGGCTTGTTATCGTTTCCGCATTTCGGAGAGTAAATGCAAGAAGGACATCCGCTTTTACAATTGCAGTTTTCAAGCAGGTCAATTGTAGAATCAAGCAAATCAACGAACACATCAACCGCCTTTTCACAGATACCTATTCCACCTGCATAACCGTCATAAATAAATATTGTTGCTTCCTGAGTGTCCTCATGGTAATTTGTTGAAAGGCCTCCAATGTCAAACCTGTCACACATAGTATGAAGCGGAAACAGTCCAATCAAGGCATGCTCTGCACCGTGAAGGCCTCCTGCAAACACTTCCTCCTCATTTGGAAACATGTCTTCAAGAGTGTCCTTTACCTGTTTTGGAATGGTAAACCATAATCCCTTGGTTGTGAACTTTAACGGAGGCAAATCAAGCGGATAAGTACCTATAGCTTTTGAAAATTGCATTTTCTTATATTTGAAATAATCCTCACGTACTGTCAGCTCACCGAAGTGTATTGTCAATCCGCCATACCTTGTCTTGGATATTTTCCTTTCGATGTTGATGTCTGTCTTATTTAAAACCATCGTATGGTAATCCACTGTCTTTTGGCTGACATTGACAAATCCGTTCTTAAGATTTACCCCATTTACGACATAGGTATCGCCCTTGTTGATGAGAATTGCACCTTCGTGAGCCTCCCTGTATACCTGAGACCTTTCCATTGTCTCAAGCAGCCTTCCGTTGTTCATTACCTTAAATTCCTGGCCTGAAATCTGGTCAAGTGAATGGTCCATTGCAGGATTGTCATCATACGGATACATGTAATCCCCACGGAAATTCTTATGCAGATCCTTTTTGGCAACCAAATCGTCCAGAATCTTCTCATCGATTCCGAAGTATTTTTTAACTTCACCCTTTTTGATTGGCAGCTCCTTAGCGGCGCACAATATATGTGCCTCCTGCAAAATAGGATTTGTCAAATCGATGATTGCATTTTCATGGGGCTTGTCAAAGAAAAACTTGGGGTTGTTCATGAAATACTGGTCTAGCTGATTTTCAAAAGCTATTAGAATAGCCAATGATTTCTGATTGCTTCTGCCTGCCCTTCCTGACTGCTGCCAGGTGGAAATCATGGTTCCAGGATAACCTGAGATTATGACTGCATCCAAAGAGCCTATATTGATACCCAGTTCAAGAGCGTTTGTGCATGTCACTCCCAAATATTTTCCGCTTTTAAGGCCGTCTTCGATTTCACGTCTCTCCTGAGCCTGATAACCTGCACGATAGGCGGCGATTCTATGGGCCAACTTTCCTTTAATCTGAGTCATGTCTTTTTTAGCCCACATTGCAATTAGTTCTGTTGTTTTTCTTGAAACAGTGAAGCATAATGTCTGAATTCCCTTAAGCATCATGTAAATAAAAATGTTTTCAGTTTCCATGTGAACAGAAGGTGCATTCTGCATGTTCACCTTGTTTCTTCTGTAGTTTTTAAAGGGATTGTATAAAATAAAGTCCTTCTCACCGCTAGGGGATGCGTCCTCATCAACCAGACTGAATTCTTCTCCGGTCAGTCTGTTAGCCAACTCCAGAGGATTGGCCAAAGTGGCTGATGACAGGATAAACTGAGGATTTGAACCGTAAAAGTTTGCAATCCTTTTCAATCTTTTAATCAGAAATGCAACATTGGACCCGAATACTCCCTTGTAGTAATGTGATTCGTCAATTACTATATATTTCAGGTTTTTGTAAAACCGGCTCCACTGATGGTGCCATGATAAAATAAGATGCAGCTGATATGGATTTGTCAGAACAATTCTTGATTTTTCCCTGATTCCCTTTTTATCAGCCCTTGGAGTGTCACCGTCATATGTCCTTGGCTTTATATCAATTTCAAGCTCCCTTTCAAGATTTTCCAAAACATGGAGCTGGTCATTTGAAAGGGCTTTTGCAGGATAGATATATAGAGCTGTTGCCTCCATGTCCTCAATCATGGTCTCCATAATAGGCAAGTTAAAAGCCAGAGTTTTTCCTGATGCAGTGGGTGTTGTGATAATTACATTTTCATCGTTTTTTATGGCCTCATAGGTTTCCGCCTGATGAGTATATAGCTTAACGCCCCTGGAATCCAAATATTCTATGATTTTTTCATTTAAATTTTCAACCTTTTTGAAACTGGCTTTTTTGGCTGGTATTGTCTCAACATGCGCAATATTATCCCTGTAACGGACATCATTCTTAAACATATCAATATTGTTAGGCTCAGACATAATAACAGCTCAATAAAATTAACAAATATATTTTAAATCTAAATAATATTTAAAATATTCGTTAATTTTAAAAATAATTAATAAAGAAAAAAGCAACATATCAATGAAGTTAGGAAAAAGATATTTCCTAACTAAATATGCATATTATGGAAAAAATTAATTTTCCATAATTATACTATATTTTTATAAATTAATAATTGTTTTCATTGAAAGATTTTCATTAATTTAAATTACTCATCAAATGCTCTCGCAATTACTTTATTAAATAGATAAAAACATAAATTTAATATTATAGATTACGAGGGAAAAAATGATTTCATATGAGGAATTTGAAGACATTGTAGTGAATATACTTAAAAGAGACATTTCTTCAAATGAAGACCAGAAAAAGGCAATACTGTCTGAAAGTTACAAATCCCTTTTTATTGTAGCCGGACCGGGTTCCGGGAAAACAACAGTTATGGTGCTTAAAATATTGAAATACATATTTGTTGACGACATTGACCCAAGTGAAATATTGGCTACAACATTTACAAGAAAAGCGGCGGAAGAGCTGTATTCAAGAATTTTAGGCTGGGGAGATGAAATCAAAAACTACCTGACCAGCGCACTTGACGAGGATGACTTTGACGATATTGCAAAGATACTAAAAATCGAACAGATTGATTTTAACCAGATTAACATAGGCACAACAGACAGCGTGGCTGAAGAACTGCTTAGAAAGTACAAGCATCCAGGAGAAACACAGCCTGTAGTTATCGAAGACTTTGTTGCAAACTCAGCAATGATTAAAATCCTCATTAAAGACGAAAAATATCTTGATAAGGACCTTGTGGAATATCTCAAAGAATTAAAAGGTCTGGCAAAACTTCAGGAACCTGCAAGAATGAGCGAGATACTCATTGAAATTAAAAACAGAATTTATTATGACCAGGTCGACTTTGATGAACTTTACCGAATTGCTGAAGAAAACAAGGGAGCCAAAATGGCCCTGGATTGCATCAGGGAATATGAAAACACGCTAAAAGACAGACATACCATTGATTTTTCCATGCTTGAATCAACATTTCTTGAAAAACTCAAAAACAATAATCTGGAGGAGTTTTTAGATGAGATAAAGATTGTTCTGATTGACGAATATCAGGATACAAACCTGATTCAGGAGGATATTTATTTCACCATTGCGGAATCAGCCCTCAAAAATGACGGCAGCATCACGGTTGTTGGAGATGACGACCAGTCACTGTACCGTTTCAGAGGAGCTACCGTGGATCTGTTTACCAACTACAAGAAAAGAGTAAGCGAACGTTTGGGAATAGAAGTTGAAGAGATTAATCTGAAAACCAATTACCGTTCAACCGAAAACATTATTGAACACTGCAACAGATTTGCCGAGCTTGACAGTGAATA
>NZ_CAMJCX010000006.1 GCF_946404245.1 uncultured Methanobrevibacter sp. | reverse complement strand
TTCTTGAAGACAGATTCAGAGATGACTTAACAACTGACGAAGGAATTGAAATAGCTATAAGAGCTATCAGAGCTGCAGCTGAACGTGACACATATTCCGGTAACGGATATTTAGTTGCTAAAGTGGATAAAGACGGCTTTGAAATGTTAGATATTGAAAAAATTAATGATATTTTGGATAAGATATAAGCAAAACTAATTTTTCATAACTAACTATTTTTTTATATAATGGTGTGTAGATAGTTTATGAAATTTAACTAATTATAGCTTAAAGCTTTTCATAAACTATAATAATACACATAACTTTTTTTGAAGGGATTATATGACTTCAGACATTTTAGAGGATATTAAAAAAGAAATTTTGCAAAAACTACCAAATGAAATTCAGGTTTCAAAAGTAGAATTTGAAGGACCTGAAGTGGTGGTTTATACCAAAAATCCAGAAATTATAACTGAAAACGGTGACTTGATTAGGTCACTTGCAAAAGAACTTAGAAAAAGAATTATCATCAGATCAGATAAAAGTGCTTTACTTGAACCTGAAGAAACTATTAATAAAGTACATGAAATAGTTCCAGATGGTGCTGAAATTACTGATATTTACTTTGATACTGTTACTGGGGAAGTAGTCATTACTGCTAAAAAACCAGGACTTGTTATTGGAAAATATGGAGTAACCTCCAGAAATATTGTTAAAAACACTGGATGGGCACCAAAGATTTTAAGAACTCCACCAATCAGTTCAGATATTATTGGTAAAATTAGAACCATACAAAAAAATAGCAGTAAAGACAGGAAAAAATTATTACAACGTCTTGGACGTCAAATCCACCAAGGAAGTAAATACCCTAACGATTGGGCAAGAGTAACTTCAATGGGAGGATTTAAAGAAGTAGGACGTTCATCAATGCTTTTGCAAACACCAAACAGTCGTGTCTTACTGGACTGCGGAGTTAATGTTGCAGCATCAGACAATAAAAATGCATTCCCATACTTGAATGCACCGGAATTCTCAATTGAAGAATTGGATGCAGTTATTATTTCTCACGCTCACTTAGACCATTGCGGTTTTGTACCGTACCTTTTCCATTACGGATATGATGGACCGGTTTACTGTACAACACCTACAAGGGACTTAACTACCCTTTTACAATTCGATCATTTAGATATTGCTCACAGAGAAGGTAATCCATTACCATTTACATCCAAACATGTAAAACAAGCAATTAAAAATACTATAACCCTTGATTATGGAGAAGTTACTGACATATCCCCTGACATCAGATTAACATTGCACAATGCAGGACACATTTTAGGTTCAGCAATCTCCCACATGCACATTGGTGACGGAGCACACAATTTAGTATATACAGGAGATTTCAAATATGAACCATCAAGATTACTTGAACCTGCAACCATAAGATTCCCACGTGCCGAAACTGTAATCATGGAAAGTACATACGGTGGAAGAGAAGACGTTCAACCTTCCAGAAACAATGCAGAAAAAGAAATGATGAAAACCATTTACAAAACCCTCAAACGTGGAGGAAAAGTATTGGTTCCTGTATTTGCAGTAGGAAGGGCACAAGAGTTAATGGTTGTATTGGAAGAATATATGAGACATGGATTAATCGAGGAAGTCCCAATCTATATTGACGGAATGATTTGGGAGGCAACAGCGATACACACTGCCAGACCAGAATACTTAAGCAAAGACTTAAGAGACCAAATTTTCCATATGGGAAGAAATCCATTCGTTTCAGATATGTTTGAAAAAGTTCAAAACATTGATCAAAGAAAAGAAATTGTTGAAAGTCAACAACCGGCAATTATCCTATCAACTTCCGGTATGTTAACTGGAGGAAACTCAGTCGAATACTTCAAATGGTTATGTGAAGATGAAAGAAACACATTAATCTTTGTAGGATACCAGTCAGAAGGTTCAATGGGTAGAAGAGTTCAAAAAGGATGGAAAGAAATTCCTCTTGAAGATGATGACGGTAGAACTAGACAATTCTGTGTTAAAATGCAAGTTAAAACAATTAATGGATTCAGTGGTCACTCCAATAGAAGACAATTGATGGAATATGTCAAAAGACTTAATCCAAGACCTGAAAAAGTCATTACTTGTCATGGAGACCCATACAAAACTGTTGACTTAGCTTCTTCAATACACAGAAGTTATAAGATTGAAACAAAAACCCCAATCAATTTAGATTGTGTAAGAATTCATTAATAATATTATATATACTAATTGAAACAAAGTATTAATATAATCAAAAATGTTGTGGACCCCACAACATTAATTTATTTTATTTTATTAAACGATAGGTGTTAAAATGGTTACTTATTCAGAATCTGGTGTTGACATAGACCTTGAAGCTGTTACTGTTTCTAAATTAGCAGATAAACTCAAGTCAACATTATCATGTAGAGACATTATTACAGACAGCGGCCATTATGCTGCTTTAGTTAAATTAGGTGACAAAGCTATTGCAATGAGTACTGACGGTGTCGGAAGTAAAATATTAATTGCAGAAATGATGAACAAATACGACACAGTTGGAATTGACTGTATTGCAATGGTTGTAAACGATATCTTATGCGTTGGTGCAGAGCCAATAGCATTAGTTGATTATCTTGCTGTTGAAAAACCAGACCCTGAAAGAGCTTCTGAAATTGCAGAAGGCCTAGTAAAAGGTGCTGAAGAATCTAAAATTGCAATCATTGGCGGTGAAACAGCTTCACTTCCAGGAATCATCAAAGATTTCGACCTTGCAGGAACTGGTATTGGATTTGTAGACATTGATAAAATCATTACCGGTGAAAATATTGAACCTGGAAATGTATTAATAGGCATCAACAGTAACGGTATACATTCCAACGGATATAGTTTAGCTAGAAAAGCACTATTCGATGACGCTGGATTCAGTGTAGATGATAAAATGCCAAACGGTGAAACCACCATTGGTGAAGAGTTAATCAGACCAACTGAACTTTACGTTAAACCTATTGTTGCATTATTTGAAAAAGAATACAATATTAATGGACTTGCTCACATTACTGGAGGGGGCTTTACTAACCTCAGACGTTTGAAAAAAGGCGTGGGTTACGACATAACTGACCTTCCAGAAGTTCCAGAAATATTTAAATTAATTTACGAACAAGATGTCGACATCAAAGAGATGTATAAAGTTTTCAACATGGGTGTCGGTTTTGTCGTAATCTGTGAAGAAAATGAATCTGAAAAAATTATGGATACTTTAAAAGAATATTGTGATTGTCAAATCATCGGTAAAGTAACAGATGATGAAAAAATTACTGTTAAAGCTTTTGAAGGTTCTGAAATTGAATACTAATTAATAATTAAGGAGTGTGAATGAATGAAGATAATGAAAGATAAAGAAATAGCTCTTGTAAAAGAAATTTTAAAAGCATTAGGAGCTAGTGAAGAAGACCAGGAATTAGTAGCGGAAGCTACAATTGATGCGGATTTAAAAGGATTTACTTCTCATGGTCTTGGTAGATTCCCACAATACTTAATTAGTATCGAAGCAGGAACCATAAACTTAAAAGATAACATTACTATTGAAAAGGAAACTCCTGCTATGGCATTAATCAATGGTAACAGCGGATTTGGACAAGCAGTATCCTATAAAGCAATGCAAATAGCTATTAAAAAAGCAAAAGAAATGGGTATTGCATGTGTTGGTGTTCACAATTCAAACCACTTCGGAGTTACCGGATTTTATTCTGATTTAGCATTAAGAGAAAACTGCATCGGACTTGTTCTTGCAAATACAGATCCTGCTATTGCACCTTTAGGTGGTAGCGCACCATTAATCGGAACAAATCCTCTTGCATTAGGAATTCCATCTGAAACATACATTACCGTGGACATGGCAACTTCAGTAACCGCCCGTGGAAAAATCATTGAATCCAAAAGAAAAGGATTGGATTTACCTGACGGATGGGCATTAGACAAAGACGGAAACCCAACCAACGATCCTGAAGCAGCACTTGAAGGATCAATTTTACCATTCGGTGGATTTAAAGGATATGCTCTTTCAGCATTAATCGAAATCTTAACTGGACCATTAGTACAGGCAGGATATGGTCATGGAGTAACCGGTACCGCTTCACCTACCAAGGACTGTACCAAAGGAGACTTATATGTTGTAATTGATCCATCCAAATTTGGTGACTTTGATGACTTCGTCAAAAATACCGAAGACTTTGTATCACAAATCAGAGCTACCGGTGAAAATGTTGCTATTCCAGGAGATTTGGAAGTTAAAAGAATTGCTGAAGCTGAAGCAAACGGAATTGCAATTGATAAAAAATTATATGAACAACTAAAAGGAATCTGTGAAGATTTAAATATCGACATTGACTCCTACGTAGAAGAATAATCATTCTTCTTCCAATTCTTTTTTTTATATTTATCGATGATAAAAAATTTATATTCGTGAAATTGAAATTTATTATTAATAAAGTGAAAATGATATATAAATGGGACAAAACTATATAAATGAACAAATACTTAAATTAGTATACTAGAAAATTTAACTATTTTTAAAAAAAAAATTTTCTTTTAAACAGGAGGAAAAAAAGTTATGAAACTTAAAAACTCTTATATCTTATTAATAGCAATGGCAATATTCCTATTAGTAAGTATTGGGTCCGTTTGTGCTAGTGATGCTGCAATGGATGCAGACGCACAATTAGCTGATGACGGGTCAAGTGTTGTTCTTGCAAACGATACATCATCCGATGCAAGCGATGATACAACAAAAATATCTACAACTGTAGTTTCTGAAGATAAAACAATTACTGAAAAAGAAAATGCAACTTTACCAGTGACAGTGAAAGATTCCGAATCTCAAGACATTAACATTACCTCAAAAGATTTGAATGTCACTGAAAAAAATAAAGCTTTAAAATTTAGTTATGCAAATTCAAGTATTGTTTTAACTGATAAATTAGCTGCAGGAAATCACACTTTATTTATTACCTATTTAGGTAATGCAAATTATACAAATTCTTCAACAAAAGTTTTATTATCTATTGTTGGACAAAAAGATTTGAACTTGTCAAGTACAATCAAGGTAAATAGTACTAAAAAAGTTGTTATTCCAGTTACTCTTACCGATCAGGTTAATGTGTATGAAATGATTGAAAATAATTTAAACATAACAATGAGTTATAAAGATGGCAATAACACCATTAATAAAAATATTACTACATTTGATTTAATTGACAATAAAATCAAATTTGATTATGACATCAATGCTACAACAGCTACATTAAATATAACCTACACTGAAGGAAATAAAACCTACAGCAAAAAAGTTACATTGAACAGAATTTACAATGCTAAAATTGAAGTTGTAAATAACGTTAATGACTACTTATGTGGCGAATTTACTTTTAAAGTAATAGATATTGATGATACTAATACATCTATTAGCGGAAGAAGTTTAAGTTTATACACTGAAGGAAACATCAGAGCAGGATTCAGTGCAACAACTGATGAGAATGGTATTGCACACTTTAAAAACAGAAATTTATATGAGTTTGAGCAAAACAGCAGTACTTTTCAAATGCACTTACTTGAAGTGGGCAACCATCCTGTTGAATTAAGTATGGCAAGTCCAATTGTTGCAGATAAAGTAAAAACTAATTTAACCGTTAATAAAGCATCCATAAACATTGTAATTAACCCATTTAAAGAGTACTACGGTACCTCAAAACAGGTTATCATCAATGTTACTAATGCTAATACTGGTGAAGCAATGAGCGGAGTTATTCTCCACTTATACATGGCAAATACCACTGCAAAAAATTACTATTTCCAAACTGATGCAAATGGTACCAGCAAAATTAACGTAGCAGGATTGGTTAGTGGAACATACTCATTAACAGTAAATAACAACGACACTAAAAACATCAACAATAAAAGTGTTGACGGAAGCATTACAATTTTACCAAAACCTGTTAAAGTGGCTGTAACCGTGCCTTCAACTTACTATTACAATTCAGGCAACATTGCAACTATTAAAGTTACAGACAAATCCACTGGAAAAGCTGTAAGCGGTGCAATTGTATTGGTTCAAGTTTATACTGGAAAAACTTCACAAGGATACCTTTACCAAACAAACAGCAAAGGGGTTATAAATGTTAACTATGCTCCTGCTGCAGTCGGATCCCACAAAATTGTCGTAACCGTTGCAGACACAAGATACAGTGCAAGTGCAGTTACAAAAACTGTAAGCGTTAAAAAAGCAAGCGCTACAATTTCTGCACCTAAAGTGACTGGATACTATAAAAGTGGAAAAAATCTTATCATTACTTTGAAAAACTCAAAAACTAAAAAGCCAATTTATGCTGCAAAACTTAATATTAAAGTATTTATCTCCAGTAACAGATATTACAACTACAACGGCCAAACTGGATTAGATGGTAAATTAAGAATTTCCCTTGATACCTATAAACCAGGAACTTACAAAGTAGTTGTAGCGAAAGGAGAATCCAAAAACTTTACTGCAAGCCAAAAATCAACAAGCTTTGTTGTTAAAAAGGCTCCTGTAAAATTAAGTCCAGCTAAATTAACCACTAAAAAAGGCGCTACTAAATACTTTAAAGTTACTGTGAAAAACACAAAAACCAAAAAAGTAGTTAGCAGTGGAGTTAAAATAAAAATCAAAGTTTACACAGGTAAAACCTCAAAAACTTACACCGTGAAAACTAACGCTAAAGGAATTGCACAGTTAAACGTAAAATCCTTAAAAGTTGGAACTCACAAAGTTGTGGTTTCTTCCGGAATTGCATATGTAACAGCTAAGTCTGCTACATCAAGTATAAAAATAACTAAATAAGAGAAATTAATTTTCTCTTAATCTTTTTCTTTTTTGTATTTTGCGTAAAAACCATCAGTATCAGCGTATATTGCATAAAAACCGTATTCTTCTGCTTTTTTTATTGATGATTTAATGTATTGCCTTCCCCATGAAGTAATAGCTTTTGCACATTCAAATGAATACCATCTGAAACGTGGGAAACCATAAATACCATACATAGTATTCGCAAGCCTTTTAATAGCTTGCTGCTGTACATCCAAAGCCTTTCTTTGCTGAGGGTCTTCAGAAGCTTTCATCTCACGCTTAATCCTGAAACGCTCCTGCAAAATCTTATCAATAACTGATGGAATAAATCCCTGAGGATCTTTTTTAAATTTGATTCCATGTTCAGGAGAGATATTGTAGTCGTCCTCATTTTCTATATCTCCCAAAGTCATGACATCAGGAGATATGTTTTTTGAAATAATAATGCTCGGATACAGACTCCTAAAATCGAATTGAACCAAATTTTCATGAAGGCCAGTTTCAGGCTCCCTGACATATCCGCCTTCATTATCTTCAGCATTTGCACGGTCTGCAAAGTTGGAGCCCTGCTTGTTTGGAACAACTTCCTCATCAAAATATGCCTGTTTTACTAAAAACCATTCTGCCTGTTGGCCTGTTGCCATACGGGATACGTCAAATAAAGGCTGACCGATTATACGGGTAAGCTCTAAATTAAGAGGCAATGTCTGCTCTGCAATTTTTAATGTGGAAACCACATCATCCAAGGAGTAATCAAACAGATTATCCAATTCATCTCCACCGTTATCCCAGAACTCCCATATTCTCTCACCGGGAACATCTATTTTTTCTTCACCAAAGAGCTCATAGTAAACTCTCTCCAATGTATATCTTTCAAGTGACATGTAACGTCTCATGACAAGATATAGGTCTACATGAATCAATCCCTTAAATGAAGCGGCATTTGCATAACCTCTTCTGATATATTTAACGTCAGATCCATCCATTCCAATATCCAAATCCACACCCATAATCTTTGCGCGGTCTTTTAGATATGGGAAGTCAAAATTATCCGAGTTATAACCGACAATGATATCAATATTGTTTTCCTTAATGATCTTTACAAATTCCTGAATCATTTCACGCTCTGATGAAACCTGTTTTACAAAGTCACCACGACTATCCGAATTGGTTTTTGTTGAAATAACCTGATTTACACCGAAATTACTTGCAACTCCAATCATGATGATTTCATCCTCTTCGGAGTTGGGCATCCCATGAGGGTTTCTGACTTCCAAGTCAAAACTCAAAATTCTAAACTTTTGAGGATACTCTGGAACCCTTTTTAAATCTTCAGTCAATTTGATTATAGTAATATCCTGTTTTTTGCTGTCAAGATTTAAAAATGAATCTACCTCTTCACCAACGGCAACAACTTCAGTCATCGGAATTACATCCCTATCCATAAGATATCTTCTATAAAATGGAATATCAAATTCCCTTATCTGGATTACGTTTTCCAAATCTCTTAGATTATCCCTGTTTTTAGCCAAATCCTGAGGATGCTTAAATGTGACTTTGATGAATTCAGTATCTACTTGGAAATCCTTTTTGGTGACTTTTTCAACACGCACTACATCTAAATTTTCCTTTATTTCTTCAATACATTCATCCATATTATCTGACATTACGTACAGATACGGTTCAAATGTGTCATCGAGTAAAACTATGTTTTTATCACCGTCTTTTGAAAATAACCTGATAACCGGTTTTTCTTCAAAGGTAACGTAATCGATGTCCAATATAACAACATTTCTCTGCATCTATTCATCTCCAAGAAGGTATTCCTTTCTATAGCTGTCTAAAACAGTATATGTTATTCCTAAAATTAATGGTCCCACAATAAAACCTACAACTCCGTATACCAATGGACCTGATAAAAATCCGATAAGCAAAATCAAAGGATGTATCTCCGCATAGTGGCTTGAAAGGGCAGGCCTTATGTACATATCTATAGTGCTTAAGAAAAATCCAAAGAGAAGCACAATAATGGCTCTCGGATAATTGCCTGAAAAGATATCTATAAAGAACAGTGCCCAGTAAATTGGCCAAGGCCCGAATATAGGAATCAGTTGTAGAATACCGGTTACTACTCCTAAGAATATGCCATATGGATAACCTAAAAGTGAATATCCTATAGCCCCAAATATTCCAATGATTACTGATGTCAGGAAGTGTCCGTAAAATATGCTTCTTAAAACATCTTGTATTGACTCCAAAGTATTGTCAAAGAAATTTTTGGAATCATCAGGAACAAAGTCCCTAATAAACTCTATACATCTGTCACCATCCCGAACAAAATAAAACACTGAACAGACAAGAATAAATAAATCCAAAGTAATATTCAGGAATTTACTTAAAAATGTAACTGTGTAATTCAATACATATTTTGCAATTTCATTTAAAGAAGAGTTTATTGAGGAATTTACAGAATTTACATCAATTGGCAACTGTGAAATAAACTGATCAATATTCAAATAATAATTACTTGCAATCAATGAAGTAATTACTGATGAAATTTCATATGAAACATAAGCCACGAGCAATAACAACGGTATCAGGACCACTATCATTGCCAAAATAATGGAAACTGATGAAAATTTTACTTTTGATTGGATTTTAGTGGCAACAGGCCTTACCAAATAAGCCAAAATTGCCCCCAATAAAATCATGTTCAATACAGGGAAAATAAACATTAATGAAATTACCAATAAGAAAATTACCAACAATACTGGAGGATTTAAGTAATTTTTAATGTCTACGCCCATAATATCATCCTTAAATTAATATTTTACGCCAGAGGCGTCTCTTCGGTATTTTCCAAATTCTGTAATTTGATATATCTTGTCATTTTCAAAAACAGGACCCTCTACACAAATTCTCCATCCTTCACCATCAACACAACATTGCCCACATACTCCAAGAGCGCATTTCATGTATCTTTCAAGAGAATATTGGGCAGGTATTGATGCTTCTTCAAGGATATCGAATATTCCTTTCATCATTATCTCAGGTCCGCAGACAAATGCATAATCATAAGTCGCATCTTCAAGTAAACTTACAGTACAATCTGTTGCGAATCCTTCAAATCCGAAACTGCCGTCATCAGTGCACGGATGGATAGTTGCACCCAACTTTTCCAGATTGTCAATGAAGAGCAATTCATCTTTAGTTACTGCAGCTGCAACAACATCAACATTGTTGCCTTTTTTAATCAAATTACTTGCTATTGCATTGATTGGAGCCATTCCTACGCCCCCACCAATGGCTAAAATATTTTTGCCTTCAAATGAATTATTGAATCCATTGCCGTAGCTACCCCTAATTCCTATTTCGTCACCAACTTCCAGGCTGTGCAACTGAGAGGTGAACTCACCAATATTTTTAACAGTGATTGTCAATTCATTATCGTTAATTTGAGAAATGGACATTGGCTTTTCATTTTTAAAATTCCAAACCATTATAAATTCACCAGGATTCGGACGTCCTAAAGTTTCCATGTCCCAATCAAATTTAAAAGTTTTGATTGTAGGAGTTTCTTCAACAATTTCCTTTATTTGGACAATTTTCGGTTCATTAATCATTTTTACAACTCCCTATGTGCTAGACCTACCATCTCATCAATTGATGAATAGCCTTTTTCTTCCATGAACTTTTCCAATCCCTTGTTGATGTCATCAAATACTGTGACACCTTCATCCATAATGGCAGTGCCTATTTGAACTGCTCTTGCACCTGCAAAAATAAACTCAACAACGTCTTCGAAGGTATAAATTCCACCAACTCCGATTAACGGAATGTCCACAGCTTCATAAACTGAATAAACATTGCTGATTGCTATCGGCTTTATTGCTTTTCCACTCATTCCTCCGGATTTATGGAATAAAACCGGTCTTGCAACGTCAATGTTGATTTTCATTCCAGGCCCTAAAGTGTTAATAAGAGACAATGCATCGGCTCCTGCATCTTCACAGGTTTTAGCGATTTCTGTGATATCAGTGACATTAGGAGTCAATTTAGCAATAATCGGCACTTCGGAAGCATCTTTTGCAGCTGAAACAATAGTATGGCTTAAATTACAATCCTGACCGATTGAAGCACCATAACCTTCCATTGCATGAGGACAGGAAATATTTAACTCGATCATGTCCACATATTCCTGAACTTCACTAACCAATGTAGAGAACTCATCAGGATTCGCACCATATATTGAAGCGATAACAACATTATTTTCCCTTTCGATTTTTTTCAACTCTTCTTTAAAATTATCTACACCCGGATTTGACAATCCTATAGCATTTAAAATTCCCCCATCAACTGCAACAGTTGTTGGATTTGGATAACCTGGATGAGGATTTAAAGAAAAAGATTTTGAAACTACTCCTCCTGCACCGGATTTTAAAATCCAATTCATGGATGAGGCATTACTTCCCATGATACCTGCAGCCAGCATCAACGGATTTCTAAATTCCACTCCGCAAACATTTGTTTTTAACATAATATCAACTTTGTAATTAATTATTTAATTAGTTTTTGTAAATTTATCAATGATTTCCTGATACTTTTCATTTTGTAATTTTAAGCTAATGACATTGGTTTTATTAGATTTAATAATTTCTTCTTTGGATTTTATCAAGTTTGAAATCTCTTCATCCTGTTTTTGAATAATAATGTCTTTCTGTTCTAGCAACTTTTCATAAGTCTTGGATATTTTTCTAAGCTGAAGTTCCAGATTTTCAGTATTGGCCCTTAACTGCTCCTTATAGTCATCAATCAATGACCTTAAATATTTAACCTGATCCTGTTTATCTTCAATGATGGAATCCTTTTCATTTAATTTTTCAGTCAAATCGTCAAGTTCCTTCATCCTGGATTTATCATAATCGATTTTTGTGTCCAGCTTATCTTCCAGGTTTTTCTTTTCATACTTGAGCTTAGTTGAATACAATTTCAACTTATTGATCTCTTCCAGCTTATTTTGAAGTTCCATTGTAAGCTCATCAATTTCCGCATTTTTAAGTTCCAACTCATATTTTAAATCATCTAAACTTTCCTGTGACATGATAACAAATCCAAAAATAGAAAATTCTATAATTTAATTTAAATTTTAATCAAATTAAATTTTGTCATAATATTTATTAAAAATAAAAAAAATATTTTAATTCATGCAATGTTATGTAACTTACTCAATTAAAGGATTTTTAGCTTTTAATGATAAAAATGAGCTAATCTGTGAAAAGTTATTTCCAGAAGATGAAATAATCAATAGATTAGCCCAACTTGCAGAAAAAGAAGTTGTCAAAGAAGAAATAGACATACTATCAGAAGTTTCAAACGATTATGACGAGATAATTATTGAATCAAACAAAAGATTATCAGATTATTCATGTGAAAATCTTAAAATTCAAACCCCCAATCAGGGTGGAGAATATTTAAGAAGCAATTATGACAAGTTTGGTTTGGATAATGAAGAGATAACTGACATTTACCAAAGACTGGCAATCTATAAAATCAAAAAGGAATCTGCAAGTGAAGATAAACATTTAATTCAGGCAATAAATTCAATTGATGAAATCGATGAAACAATTTCAAAATTAATTGAAAGAATCAGAGAATGGTATGCATTATACTTCCCTGAAATGGACGTTATAAAGAACAATGAAACCTACATCAAACTAATTTCTCAAAACAAAACCAAAGAAAACATCATGGAAGCCAAACCTGATGCATTTCCAAGCAATGTTCTCGATTTAGAAGATGACATTAACCCTAAAGATTTGGAAATAATGAATACATATGCAAAATCCATTTATGAACTTCAAAAAACAAGAAAAGAAATCGAACACTACATTGATACCAAAATGGAAGATATTGCTCCAAATTTAAGATTATTAGTCGGATCATCATTAGGTGCCAAATTAATATCTCATGCAGGAGGTCTAAAAAGACTTGCAACATACCCATCAAGTACCGTGCAAATAATGGGTGCTGAAAAAGCATTGTTCAGACATTTGAAAAGTGGAGACAGGCCTCCAAAATACGGATTGATCTACCAACACCCTCAAGTAAGGGGTGCAAAATGGTGGAACCGTGGAAAGATTGCACGTATGCTTGCAGGTAAGATTTCACTGGCCGTAAGAAGAGATGTTTTTACTAAAACATTTGATGAAAATGTATTTAATGAATTTGTCGAAAAAGTAGAAGAAATTGAAAAAAACAATCCATTTCCAACAAAAACTACTAAAAAAAGGAAAGAAGAAAAGGGCAAATCCAAAAATAAAAAGAGAAAAAGTAAAAAAAGAAAGAAAAGGAGATAGAGCATGAATGTTTATTTTAAAGATGGTAATGTGGCCACCAAAAATTTAACTCCTGGAATTTCAGTTTATGGAGAAGAGTTAATCAAAGAAGATGATGAATATAGGATATGGAATCCTAGACGCTCTAAATTAGCAGCGGCCCTTTTAAACGGATTAGAAAATTTAGAGATTTTGGACAGTTCAAAAGTCTTATACTTAGGTGCATCAACTGGAACCACTGTTTCACACATTTCTGATATCGTAATCAATGGAAGAATTTATGCGGTTGAATTTTCACCCACAACAGCGAAAAAACTAGTTCAACTTTCACGTCAAAGACTTAATATTGCTCCGATTTTAGGTGATGCAACCAAACCTAAAGGATATCTCAACATTGTTGAAAAGGTGGACCTTGTGTACTGCGATGTTGCTCAACCAACACAAAGTGAACTGTTTATGAAAAATATGAACTTATTTACAAATGATGACGGTGTTGGATTGTTAATGATAAAAGCTAGAAGTATCGACGTAGTTCAAAAACCTAAAAAGATATTCAAGGAACAAGAGAAGAAATTGAAAGAGAAAGGTTTTAAAATTATTGAAAAAGTAAAACTAGAACCTTACGAAAAAGACCATATTGCATTGCTAGTAGAAAAAAATTTTTAAAAAAAAATAGCTAATTTTCATTGTACAATTGGCAAAAAAATACTTCTGAAAACTATTAAAAAATACTACAAAAAACCCTAAAAAGTATTACTTAGATACCTTTTTATACTAGAAAATAAAATATAAAATATGCTAATGCAAATAAAATAAAAGTTCATTGAAACGTCCTTTAGGTTGATTCACTCTATTAATCACTCCATTTAACTAAAGCCTAAAGGCATGAACTTATTTTATTGAAATACTCTTTTTTTAGAAAATTTTTTTCAAAGATTATATTTGCTTATTTTATTTAAAAAAGTATTACTCATTAATGCCCCATATCCCATAATAAAATATGACTGATAGCAAAAAATTATTTGATTAAAGCATACAAATTGAAAACAATATTGCACTAAAAATTTAATCATAATCTAAAAATCCAATTTGTACATCAAGCAAAAAACAAAAATAAGAAATTTTTAAAAATTCAAACTAATGTGCACACAGGACCCAAGTTAAGTTATCTTTATTTTAATTTTATGAATAATTAAATTAATGAATAATTGAAATACTGGTAGAATTAATAAATAAAAAATTAAAATAAAAGAAGTTAATGTGAAAATAAGAAGATAATTAATTCACCATGTAGATAAACTTATAACTTTTTAGAAATTACATCACAAATTGTTTTTGCAATTTCTTTTTTTGAAGCCAACGGAACAGACAACACCTCATCATCAACAATTAAAACCTCATTGTTATCAGATCCGAAATGACATTCGTTTCTTGAAATATCATTAGCAATAACCAAATCAGTTCCAGCATCTTCAATTTGTTTCCTCGCACATTCAATAATGTCCTCACGGGAAATGTTAAATTCCGCTTTAAAGCCCACCAGGAAAATGTTCGGATTTATTTTTTTAATTTGACGAATAATTTTTGTTGTTGGCTTTAAGTTTAAGAAAAGCGAACTGCTAGAGTCGATTTTTTTATCAGATTTTTGCCTAAATTCGAAATCAGAAACAGCTGCAGTGGAAATGAAAATATCATAATCCTGCACCAACTCCAAAACCACATCATTCATTTCCTGACTGGTTTCAACATGAATTGCATCAAAAACTGAAGGAATTTCAACACTAACATTGGCTACAACTAATTTTAAATCAGCACCACGAATATAAGCTTCTTTGGCAAGTTCCAAACCCATTTTGCCTGAAGATTTATTAGTGATTCCCCTAACAGAATCAATAGGTTCGTAAGTACCGCCCAAACTTATTAAAACTTTTTTTCCTTTAATAATATCAGTCCTTATTTAAATTGATTGTTCTCAAAGATTCTAAAACAATATCCTCTTTAGAAGGGAATTTGGCCTTTCCCTCATCCATACGAGGTTTGATGAATGTTGCAGAACCCTCTTCTTTTATCTTATCAATGTTAGGTTTTATCGCTTTGAACATTGAATCGTGCATAGATGGAACGAAAATGATTGGAGTGTTATGTCCGTATGCAGTAATCAATAAAGTGGAAATAGGATTATCCGCTATTTTATATGCAAATTTAGAAATAGTGTTAGCAGTGGCCGGAGCAACTAAAATTAAGTCTTCCTGTGAATATTTCACATGTTCGATCTGCCCTGTCAATTTAGTAACCACTTCATTGCCTGTTGCAAATTCCATTGAATTTGGATTGATAAGTTCACAGGCTGCTTCACTCATAAAACATTTAACTTCCATATCATTTCTTCTTAACTCACGAGCTAGTTTGATTGATTCACTGGCAGCCACACTACCAGTAACACATAAAATAATCATTTTTACACCTGAAAAAAATAAAAAAAAGAATTATGTTATTTGAATTCCGGACAATACGAAATCAAACACATATAAATTATCTTCAAATTCTGAAATAGGAGCACTATACATTATAACATATGCTTGTCCGCCTTTTTCAAACCAGACTGCCTTATGCTCTTTTTCACCGGTCCCCTGTGTGGATGTATAAACATATTCATAAGCATCCTGACCACCTATTGAAACTGCACCGGAGGAAACTAGTTGAAATGAGCTGTCTTTTTGCATTGATTTATAAGTGTCATTTACAAAAGTATTGAAATCCCCTTCAATTGGTTTTTTCTCAACATTGATGTTAACCTGACCTATACCAAATGCATCAATAGAATCCAATTTTGAAATAGCCATTATTGAATAATTTGAAGTTGCTTTGGAGTTACCCCAATCAGAAGGATACTGAATTGTTATACCTCCTTTAGATAATGACATTATATTTAAATCTTTATTAGAATTACTATTATTATCCTCACTGCTTACAGCTGTAACAGAAATTAAGAATAATAAAAGTATTAAAAGAACTATGCTTCCTTTTAAAATATTATCTTTCATAACATCACCTCAATTATCCATCAGTTGTTGTTTCAACATTGCCGTCTTGGCTACTACTTCCACCGTCACTACTTGAACCTTCACTAGATGAACTAGACTGTGACTGGTCATTTTGATAACCGTTGTTGCTAGATGAATCACTATACGTATTCGAATCGTCGGCAGTCGTTTCTATATTATTTGAATTGTCACTATAACTATAATTACTGTAACTAGTATAATTAGATGTTGTATTGAGTTTAACATCTTCAGTAAATTCAGGGAATGCAGTATCATCTACAATAGCTACAGTTTCTCCTTGAGATAAAGATCCGAAATCCAAATTAAAGATACCATATGCGATTCCTGCGGTGAACCCTATTACTAAAATTAACAATAGCAATAGCTTAAAGGTTCCACTATCCATTCCAGGTTTTTTCTTTTTATTGTATTTAGCATCAGATTTTTTAGGATTAATAATATACTTTTGAACTAAATCTTGTTCTTCTTTTTTCTTGTTTTTGGTAGGTTTTCTTTTCCTTTTTTTGCCAGTATCCCTAGAAGATTTGCCTTGCATTGATCTAATTCTTCTAGTGGCATCTCTAGCGTCAATGGAGTTTAGTTTATCTTCATATTTTGATCTAAAATAACTATACTTTTCAGCAGATATTTTACCAGACCTATAATCAGATTCGAGATTATCCATGACTCTGATAAGCTTTTCTCTATCATCTGACATATTCCTACCTCCCTGAATTTGTACATTTATTAGTTTATATAAACCTTAATTTAAAGTTTACTTAAATTCGGGATAAGAACCTAAAATCTTTAAAAAATAGGTATGTTCATCGACCTCTTCCAATATATCTTGAATAAGCTCATCATCCTTGTGCCCGTTAAAGTCAACAAAGAATAAATATTTGCCTAAACCTTTTTTTGAAGGTCTTGATTCAATTTTAGTCAGGTTGATGTTATTTTTTTCAAATATCCCTAAAATCTTATATAAACCTCCAGGTTTATCTTCATATATTGAAAATATGATGGAAGTCTTATCTTTACCGGTCATTTCATGATCTTTTTTAGAAACGACAACAAATCTGGTTTCATTATTGTCAACATCCTGAATATTTGATTGTAAAATTTCCAAACCGTATAATTCTACAATTTTTGAGTTTCCGATAGCCGCCTTGGAATTATCTCCGATTATATCCTTCGCAGCTCTGGCAGTGCTGATTGCATAATGAGGCTGGATTTTATTCTCACGAATAAATTCCTGACATTGCGCAATTGCCTGAGCATGGGAATATACATCTTCAATGTCATCCATTGTACAGCCAGGATTGACAATCAGGTTCTGATTAATTGGAATTATGATTTCCTCATATATTTTCAAATCAAATTTATGGGCCAGTGAATCTAAAGTAATACCTACAGGTCCTTCAATGGAATTTTCGATTGGAATAACACCAAAAGAGCATTCATCATTAACGACACTTTCCATGACTGCAGGAATTGTGCAGTACGGAATCAGTTCATCACCGATAAAATTAGCAGCTTCATGAGTGAAAGTTCCTTTAGGACCTAAAAATGAAATTAGTGTAATTTTTAAACCCTCCTAAAAATAAAAAAAGTAGTATAGTTAAAAAACTATACGAAATTTAAGATTCTAATTTTTCAATTAGTTTTAAAATATCTGTTTGTGTGATAATACCTACCACTTTATCATCTTCAACAACAGGCAAACCGTTGAATCCGGTTTCCATCATTATTTTAGATACTTCAGTAATAGACATATCTTTTGTCACATAAGTTGGGTTAGTAGACATAATGTCTTCAATTAAAACCTCTTTAATTTGAGATTTTTGATACTTTTCTGGAACTGTTTTTCTAAAGTCAATGAATGCTCTCATTAAATCTTTAGAGGTAATCATTCCAACAAGTTCATCATCATCAATAACAGGCAATCTTCCAACATGAGCCTCAATCATCAATCTTCTTCCATGAATAAGCCTTTCAGTTGGAGATACTGAAATTAACTCTTTTGACATTATCTCTTTTACAGTTATCTTATCAAATGCGATTCCAGTTGCAAGAGTTACAAAGTCTGCTTTTGAAACGATTCCGACCATCTGTTCATCATCCATGACAGGAACAGAACCGATTCCATTTTCCAACATTAATTTTGCAACATCTTCTAATTGCATTGATTGCGGAACTGTAAATACATCTTTAACCATTACGGATGAAATATGAAGTCTTGATGCAGGCATGCTTTCATATTTTGAAGAACCAAGCTTATTAGCTATGTCCCTTTCTGAAATAATACCAACTAATTCTTTATTATTAGTTACAGGTAAACGAGATACATTGTGTTTACGTAACAATTTCAAAGCATCAGAAAGATTTTGATCTTTGTCTACAGTGATTAAATCCTCAGACATCAAATTCTTAATTTGCATATTATCATCTCCTTAATAAATCAATTTAATATCTTTTAACAGCGTTTAAAATATCTCTTTCAGTGATAATTCCTAAAACTTTGTCATCTTTAACAACTGGAACTCCACCAATGTTTCTTTCAGCGAAGAGTTCGCATAGTTCACCGATAGTCATAGTAGGTTCTACAGTTACTGGGTCTTCAACCATAATTTCAGAAATAACTGTTTTTAAAACATCAGTTGCTAAATTGGAATTCAAATGATCAAATAATTCTTTTGCGTTTAGGAATCTGATAACATCAGTAGAAGTTAAGATACCTAATAATTTTTTAGCTGCTTTAGAGATATCTGCTTCACCACCAACGATTGGAATTCTTCTTAAACCATTTCTAACCATGATTTTACATGCACCTTCAAGAGGTGTTCCCGGAGTTGTAGTGAATACTTTAGTACTCATATAATCTTGTACAGTTTCTTTACCAGCCATACCTGCTAAAGATAAAGCAATATCCCTTTCAGTAACAATTCCTGCAAGTTTTCCTTCAGAATCTGTAAGAGGAATTGCACCTAATTGATTAGCTAACATTGTTTCAATAGTATCACCAATTGAAGCTTTGTTAGATAAAGTGATTAAATCACGAGTCATGATTTCTTTAATTGGTTCATTGATAGCTGCCAAGAAGTTATCTTCGTATTTTTTCTCAATAATGTTGAATTTTTTTCCTCCACCAAAGAAATCTAATATATCCATTACTGTTACAATACCTAATAACTTACCGGAACCAGGATCTGTGATTGGTAATCTTCTAAATTCATGTTCCATCATTACTTTTGCAGTGTCTTTTATACTTTTGGAAGGAGGGATGGAAATAACATCTCTAGTTGCAATAGCCATTATGTCTCCTTCTTTGTCGTGAACTTTGGTTTCACGTTCAACTGCACCTGTATTTGATTTTCTATTAATGGATGTTTTATTTTTCATTTACACACCTCAATTTACAATTGCTCTTCAAAAATTAAATAAAATCAATATTAAAAACAAAATTCACTCAATATCCAAAATCTTATGGATTTGAGGAATGGTGGAAACTTCAAAATATTGCCCAACAATTTCAGAAAAATTAAATAATCTAAAATTAATATCACTCCAGTCTGATAGAGGACTAGATGGTTGGATAATTATTTTAAGGTTGCTTTTGTTTGAAATATTTTCTGATAATTTTTCAACTACCTCTTTAAATGACTTTATTTTTGTTGAAGGCAATATAACTACTTTACAATATACATTTATGGACTTCGCCATTAATAAATTTAGTGATTTAATTTCATTTAGAAAAATGCTTTCATCAAAATCCCCGTCAAAATGCTCAGGTAACTTTATATCCAATGAAACCATGTCCAATTTATCAATCAAATCAATATTGTCGGGCAAAGTACCATTAGTTTCTAGCATGATATTTAAATCTAAATTTTTGCTAACTTCACTAATGAAGTCAGGATATAAGCTAGGTTCACCTCCAGTAAATGAAACAGTCTTGCAATCAGGAGTCAATAATTTATTAATTTCATCAGTTACTTCCTGAGGTGTCATCAACTTACCTGATTTTTCAGATTTACTATCATTGGTGTCGCAATAATTACAATTTAGATTGCAACCTGCAAATCTAACAAATATTTGTCTCTCACCGATTAATAAGCCTTCACCTTGAAAAGATGAAAATATCTCAATGATTGGAGCTTTCATTATAAATCTTTCCTATACATTGCTCCCTGACCAATTCCCTCATTAACACATACAGAAACATATTCTAAATTATCATAAGTTTCTGAAAGTTTACGGGCTAATGTTTCTGCGAAAAATTTTGATAACTCTTCAGCAGAAGTATAAGGAAGAGGTAAAAATACACAGTCTACAGAAGGAATGGAATATCCTTTACCGTCAATTTTAAAGTGAGCTGTTTTTTGTTCTTTTAAATCAAAAATTGAATCGGATTTCTTATCAAAATCCTTAAACTCAATCAAGTTATTATAAACCGGAATCAATAATCTGTGGTCCAGTTCATCGCAAATTGCTTTAGTATAACCTTTAACATCTTTGAAATCCACTACAAACTCAAATTCCCCTGCTCTTTCACCTTCGATTTCAACATCCACAAAGTAAGAGTGTCCATGAATAAATCCGCATGATTCATGACCAGGAATAACATGAGCAGATGAAAACCTTAAATTAGATTGAATACCATTAACTAAAATTTTCATATTAACACCTTAGTTTTACTAATATCTTTTTCAATTGTTTCCAATTCATTGATGAATCTTTCTGCAGTTTCATTGACTAAATCTACCAAGTTATCTTCATTGAATATCTGCTTGCCATCAACCCTAATGTCATAAAGACCTATTGTTTCGACATCACTTGGAGTTCCCTTATCCTCCAAGTTAAGAGCAAAGTGTATCTTTGCTGAGCTTAATGATATGCTGGCTATTGAAATAGACAGTTTTCCGCCGTCGACAAAGATATCATCGCCTTCCCTTTTAGATGTGATGCCTTTTTCAGTTAGGATTTCTCTAAATATCATTACCAATAGCCTTTGTCTTAAATAAGCAATCCTCATGTTTGGAGGTTGTTGGTCAAAAAACTCACAAATAAAGTTAACCATATAATTTGACTTAATCTCAAGACCTACATCTGCAAAATCTTTTAAATTATCCGGAGTAATATTAACAGGACCAATCCATGTTATAATTGATGATCCGTAAATTCCAAATTCTTGAAATGCCCATGACGGATTAATCTGACTGCCGTCATATTCAAAAATTTCATCAATGTGTTTATGAATAATAGACATGAATTATTATTAGATTATATTTTTATTTAAATATTAAGATTAAAACAAAAAATAAATTAATACTGAATGTGAAATTAGTATTGAGGAGATAATATGGAACAAGTACGAACAAGAGATTTCATTTACACAAGCGATGATTTGTATTTCGCATCAACAAATTACATTCACCCTGAAAACAGAGTAATTTCATTTTTAAGATATGTGCCTGACCCTGAAGGGGACCGTGAAAAAGATGGCAAAAGGTACCGAAAAGTAGGGTCCGAAGAGGCATATTCATACCTAAGAGAAAATCATCCTGATTACCTGTATTTTTCTGATGTTACCAACGTGGAAATGATGGGAGTACCATTAGATAAAGTTGTAAGAGTAATTAAACCTGAAAATAGACTTTTAGGCCTTAAAAAGACCTTTGATGAAGGTGGAGAAGTTAAAAATCCAGAATTAATTGCAAAATTAATGGATGTTGCAGACTTTTTCCACTACATGGCTGACATCCCATACGACCATTTAGGAATTTCAGGATCCATCTTGCCGGGACTTCAAAAAAGCGATGTTTCTGATTTGGACTTTGTGGTTTATGGTCTTGACAACCACAGAAGAGCAATTGCCGCTTTTAAAGAACATCGTGGAAAAGAAGTTTATATTGAAGAAGTGGACAAACACATCACCGTTGAAGGAATTACAAATGACTACTGGGATTTTGTATACGATAAAAGAATGTTTGATGAAAGTTTGACCAAAGAAGAATTCAGATGGTATGAAAACAGAAAAGCAAATAGAGGAACAATCAACGGAACATTATTTGACATATTAGCCACCAAGGATTATGACGAAATCGAAGGAACATGGGGAGATACAGTCTACGAACCTCAAGGAATATCTCAAATAGAATGTGATATTGTAAGTGCCCTTGGAGCATTTGACAATCCTTCCTTATACACCATTGAAAATGTCAAAATTTTAGATGGAGTTGATGTTGAGCTAACAGAAGTTGTTTCATTTACCCACACCTATGCTGGAGAAGTTATTGACGGAGAACATGTCATTGCTAAAGGAAAAGTTGAAAAAGTCATCGTCAACGGAGAATTCAGCAATTACAGACTGGTTGTCGGAACCACACGTGAAGCAATTGATGAATACTTAAAGCTTAAGGAAAGTCCAGCTTAATATCACATATGAGAGTTTACACTCTCACACCTTATTTTTTAAACAAATGTTAAAAATTCATGCCATATTTTATTAACTTTTCACAATTTAAACAAAACGAATATTATTCATTTAAAAAAACAATGAATATCTATTTCATTCAATGATTTTAAAGAAAAAATAACACGAGTTAACAAAAATTAACAAATAATATATAAACTTCAAACTCCTAAAATAATAATATTCAATTAAATGTGATAATATGACAGAGACAAAAAAAACAGAATGGAACAGTAATCTTGCATTTATGATGGCAATGATTGGTTCTGCTGTTGGTCTTGGAAACATCTGGCGTTTCCCTAACGTTTTATATTCCAACGGTGGAGGATCATTCATGATTCCATATATCGTTTCTTTATTTCTGCTTGGAATTTCATTTGTTTTAGTAGAATATGCAGTAGGATTCAAGTTCAAGAAATCATTGGCAAGAATATTGTTTTCAGTAAGTAAAAAATTAGAGCCAGTAGCATGGTTCATACTATTAATCGTATTTCTAATTACAACCTATTACGTGTGCGTAGTGGGATGGGACTTCATTTATATTGTATTGAGTTTAACAAAAGCATGGGGAGCAAATCCTGATTTATACTTTGCAAATAATGTTTTACATGCAACAGATTCAATGTCTGGAATATTCACCATCGTACCGAATGTTCTCATATCAGTATTTGTCATTTGGTTTTTAGCATGGTTCATTATCAAAAGAGACTTGAATGACGGAATCGGTAATGTTAGTAAAATTTTACTCCCTCTTCTTTGTGCAATCGTTGTAATCATCGTTGCATTCTCCCTTACATTACCGGGAGCTTCAATCGGTTACACACAAATATTCACACCCGATTGGTCAGCTTTAACTAATTTAAATGTATGGTTGGCAGCATTTGGACAAATAGTATTTTCCTTAAGTTTAGGTATGGCAATTGCAATGACTTATGCAAGCTACCTGCCTGAAGGTTCAAAATTAGTGGACAATGCAGTCATCGTTGCATTCTCAAATTCAGGTTTTGAAGTGTTTAACTCAATTGGAATATTCTCAATTTTAGGATTCATGACATTATCTTCAGGAATTCCATTCAATGAACTTGTAACCGAAGGAACTGGTCTTGCATTCGTAGTTTTCCCACAAGTATTCAATACAATGGGAGGCGTTGCATATATTATCGGACCATTATTCTTCTTGTGTATTCTCTTTGCAGGAATCACATCAGTCATTGCACTTCTTGAGGGAGTATGTTATTCAATTTCAGAAAAATTCCTTATTGAACGTAAAAAGACCGCAACAGCAGTTTGTATCGTAGGATTTTTAATTTCATGTATATTTGCAACCGGCGCTGGAAGTACAATCCTCGGAGTATTTGACGCATACTTAAACAATTTCGCATTGCTTTTCGCAATACTTCTCGAATGTATAATCTTTGGTTGGGTTTACAAATTTGACGACTTGATTGATACATTGAACAGTACCTCATCAATCAAAGTGGGAAAAACCTGGAAAGCTGTTATCAAATACATTCTACCTATTTGTATCTTCGGTCTTTGGGCTCAAGGAGTTTACTCAACAGCAATAACTGCTGATAGCATAAGCATTACCATTATGGCCATACTGACAGTAATCTTAATAGTAGTTCCATTTATTTTTGCAAAATTGCCTGCAATCAATAAAGATTACTACAACGTGTAAAATTAACTTAAAATAGCTAAATTATTAGCTATTATCTTTTTTTATTTTATTTTAAAGAATTTAAAGCATTTATAACTTCTTATTTTTTATATTAGAAAGTTCTAAGTAATATTACAGAATTTAAGAGGTTATAAAATGATAAATGTTTCTTCAATTAAAACACACATGTACTGTCCCATGAAACTATACATACAGAATCATGTCGATACCAATGAAAATGAGGACTTTCAACTTGCAGTTGAAATAAAAAAACTTAAAATTGACATTTTAGATTTGATTCAAAAAAATATGCGCAAAATCAAGAAAGATATGGGGCTTGTGCAAATCGAACATGTTCTTTCTGAAAATATAGATTCCTACATAAAAAACACTGCAGATGCGATAATATCAATGGATTTGGGATTAGATAATGAAAAAATCAACCAAATTATTGACGATGCCTACTTTAACATCAAAATAACTTCTATAAAAATCAAGCAAGCCATGACAATCCTTGACAAAAATGCTTTCGCCATAATAGATATGTTCTTTCCAAATTCAATGTATTCATACCTATTAAAAGATCCGCAACTTGAATTGATAGGAATGTGTGATAAAGTTGAGATAATTGATGGAAAATATTATCCTGTCGCCATTAAAAGTTCCAATCCCCCACTCAAAGGAGTTTGGGATCAAGATGCTATAGAGCTTGTGGCATATGCAATACTTCTTGAAGAAGAATTTGAAACAGAAGTATTTGTAGGATTTGTTGACTATGAAAAAATAGGGGATAGGCGCCCTGTTGTAATGGATGTCAATCTTCGAAAAGGATTGTTTGATGTGATGAGAGAAGTTAAAGAAATAACAGATAACAAAAAACTTCCAAATGTGCGTAAAAATCCTAGAAAATGTGCTCATTGCGAATATAATAACATTTGTTTAAAAGATTAAAAAAAGAATAATTAAGTAAATAATGATTAGAAAATCATTATTTACCTATCAGAGAGTTGTAACAACTCACTATATGTCCATAAACATGAAATTTAAAATTTAATATTTTCTCCAAGCCTTTCAATATTGAAAACTGCAGTATCTGCAATGGCCATTACCGCCAGAACACCAGCCTGAATCGGGTCAGTTATAATCAAATCAGCATATTCTGTTACGCTTCCAGGCATGTTAAGAGAAATTACAATCAGATTACTTTCTTCCTTAACTTTTTTAACAGATTCAGTAATTTCCCCACCCATAAGAGAACCAGCAAGAACCAAAGCACTTACACGAGGCAGTCTAGATATAGCTTCAATAGCCTCTGCCAATGGTTTTTCACCAACTAAAGGAATAGTATCCACACTTATACGTTCACCACGTATATTATGCCTGTCCGCTTCGGTTATTGCACCAGTAGCAACTTGAGATACCTGTGCACCGCCACCAACAATAATTATACGTTTACCCCATATGTCAAATTGAGAACCATGCAATTCAACCAATTTCACTTCAGAAATATTATTCAAGTCCTCCAGCAACTCGTCGATATCTTCAACATGCTCCAATTCCAAGTTAATGGAACCCATATTGTTCTTTTCAACGAAAAGGTGAACGTAACTAATGTTAGCGCCATGACTTGTGATGACATCAGTAATGTCATCCAATACTCCTTTTTTCTCATCAGTTTTAATTGTTAATGTATAATCACTCATTTTTTGGCCTGATTTTATCTAATTCTGCATGTGCACGTTTCCATAAGCTTAAAAAATTATCTTCTTTAGATACTGGAATAACCTTAAGACCTAATGCTTTATGTTCAGCTATCCATTCTTCATGGAAAACTGGTATTTCTATTTTAATTGGCTCAGAGGTTTCATTTACGATTATTAAGTTTCTGTAAGGAAAATCCCATTCGACAATGTATCCTCCAAGACTTACCATATGATATGGTCTCATAACAAATTTCATCAAATCACCTCTATAACAATCCAATCACAATAGCTAAAACACCTAACAATGTTGTTCCAAGTATTGTTGGCAATAATTGTCTGTTTGTAAATACTGGAGAAAATGCTGAAAATATTCCCATCATAAATACAAATATCAATGCTACAATAATATTGACTAAAATACTCCAAGATGTAATTAATGGTGGAATTCCTAAGAACAACACTGAGAATAACACACCAAGCACCATCATGAAGAATCCTCTTGTAAGATATACGACAGCCCTGTATTTTGCTGCATATTCCATGTATGGTCCTTCAATAACATCACTTTTTGCTTTGATGATTGAAAATGGATATTCATTCAATATAATCATGTATCCAATGAAAAATACTATTGCTGCAATTGCACCGGATACTGTGAACAAGAACGGACCATGAGCCTGCTGATATGAAACAATATCTGCAAGGAAAATACTTCTTGCTTGAGTTATAGGTGCAAACAATGCTAAATACAATGGGAATGAACCATAAGTAATCATTCTTAAAGATCTTCTTGAACTTATGTCCTCGATAAATGATCTTGCAGCATTATTGTGAACTGCACCCTTAATTTGGTCAGGGAAAGGCATTCTAACAGACATTACTGACTTAGACAATGCTCCCATCAATACATAACAGATTTCCTCAACCTTTAAAAGTCCAACAATAGCAACTAAGCTTGAAAGAGCAGGAATTGCAAAAGCCTGAGGAGTTAATGCTATAAGTAAACATGTAACTACGATAAAGCAGATTACCGGCAAGGATTTATATAATCCAGGAACTGGAGATTCAACCTTAACGTTTTCTTTAAAGATGAATTTGATTGGAGCCAATATTCCAGGAGAAATTACAAGTGGCCCAATCCTTTGCTGAATTCTTGCATGCACATATTTCCTTTCGATACCCGGCAGAAATGTTGAAATTATAAAACATACTATAACAGTTACCGCCGCAACAATAATAGAATTAATCATAACATTTGAAAACATTTTCTATCTCCTGATTATCTCTATTGCTCTGTCAGTACATGTAAAACAAGGATCACATTGTACGATACAAAGTTGAGCATCAGTAATTTGATCTCCAATGCATGCATACTGCATAGCACCAATGTTTGCCATTGATGGAGTTCTAATTATACAGTGCCTTACTCTTCCACTTTCAAGTGCATAAGAATGGTATAGTGTTCCTCTTGGAACTTCTATATAACTTTCAATAATGTCAGTGTCAAACATTTCCCAATCCCTGTTTACCACTTTTCCTTCAGGGATATTGGCAATTGCCTGACGAATAATTTTAATTGATTCAAATGATTCAAGAGCTCTCATGACCAGGTTGGATTTTACGTCACCGTCAGGTTGTGTGACTACATTGAAATCAAAATTATCATATTCAAACATGGTTGTCCTGAGGTCTCTTGCAACACCGGTTGCTCTTAAAGTCGGTCCAGTCACTGCAAGTTCAATAGCTTGTTTTTGTGGAAGCACACCAATTCCTGTAATCCTTGACATGACAATAGAATCTGCTGTAAATCTTTCTACAAAACCTGTAAGACCCTCTTCAATTGCATCCATATCATTTTTAAGCCTTAACAATTTTGCTTCATCCAAATCGCATCTTGGCCTTACTCCACCTAAAACTGAACATCCGTATTGAACCCTGTTTCCACCAATCATTGCAAGCAGTTCCATGACTATTTCCCTTAAGTAGAAAACCCTCATTGAAAATGTTTCATGAGACAATACTTCACAACCATGCGCCAGATACAAGAAATGTGAGTGTAAACGTTCAAGTTCACCCATTATAACACGAATGTATAAAGCTCTTTCAGGAATTTCAATGCCCAAACCCATTTCTGCAGTTCTGCATGAGTTCCATATATGTGAATTGGAACAAATTCCACAAATCTTTTCTGTAAGTGAATTTGCCTTTTCCACAGGAAGGCCTTCCATAATCCTTTCAATACCCCTATGGTTAACACCAATAGTGATTTCTGCTTCCTGGACTATTTCATCTTCTACAAAAAATCTTACCCTATATGGTTCCAATGCAGCAGGGTGAACTGTACCCATTGGAATTTCAGTTTCAATAATATTGCTTCTTGGTACTTTTTCATCCATTTAATCCCCTCTTTAATCCGCATCCAATAATATAGGTAACAGTGATACAACTCCAGCTAAAACATCTTGAGGCCTTACGGCACATCCTGGAACTTTTGCATCTACTGGTATAATATTTTCGACCGGCCCTTCAATCTCTTCGGACGGAATATCTCCATAACAGTTTTTATATACTCCACCCATCAAAGCACAACTTCCTGCAGCTACAACCAATTTAGGATTAGGAATAGCGTTATAAATCTCTTCTAAAGGCTTCCTGTTCAAGTGTGTAACCGGTCCGGTTACAACAAGCACATCAGCTTCACGAGGATTCCATGTTAAATACACATTATATTGTTCAGCGTCGAATCTTGGTGATAATATTGAGTTTACAATTTCAATATCGCATCCGTTACATCCACCTGTGTAAACTAACATGACATGAATTGCCCTTACTCTTGAAAATGACTTAATTCCCATCTAATCACCATCCTCATTATTTCTCAATACAGTTGTATCTGACAAGTATTGTGCAATAAATTTAAGTTTATCATCTGAAATTTTAAATGGTTGCTCGATAAATTCAGACACGTCAACTTCCTGATCACCAACACAACTTGGGTGAATAGTTCCTTTTTCACCGTAAAGTGAATATATCGGACAGAAGTCATGACAGTAATAACATACAACACATTTTTCAAGATTAATTTCAGGTACTTCACTTTTAGTCCAATCATCAGTTATCTTTACAGGACTTGCTAATTTTTTCATCTCCACTGCACCTGTTGGACAGACATTGACACAACCTCCACATCCAATACAAGCTTTCTCATCGACTCTGTCGTCAACTTCTACTGAAAGGGTTGAGATTTGCCTTTTAAGCTCCATGTCTGTAACTCTATCAGCTGCAAAAAAGATTCTTTTAAAGTTAGTAAAAGCTCCTTCTAAAGCTATTCTAAGTATATTTCTCATTTAAATACCCTCTATTGAATCTTTAAAATTTCTTTCGAATAAAAATGCCCTTGCAGGACATGCGTTTTTACATGCTCCACAGTAAGTACATTTTTCATCATTCACTACAAAGTTACCATCAATTTCCTCAATCGCATCATATGAACAGGTCTTATGACATAATCCACAATGCATACACAATTTTTGTTCAATGAAGTTAAATCCATCCTTAATTTCATTTTTATACATTGTAGTTTTTGGAATAGCATCAACAGGACAGTGAACTGCACAGTTTTCACATAATATACATTTGTCAAGGTCAACTGATATGGTTCCCCTGTTCAATGTGATTGCATCTTCCTGACATACTTCTGAACAAATTCCGCATGAAATACAGTCATCTGTAACTTTACCATCCCAACTAGCAGTCATGAATTGACGTGCATGGGTTTCATCACATACCTGGACACATTTTCCACATGAAACACAGAAACCCGCAAGAGCTGGCAATTCTTTTTCTTCATACTCATCAAAGATGAACATTTCTTCATCTTCTTTCAGGGTATGGATTGGACAGAATTGTAATTGTTTTCCATGATTTCTGTTTTCTGTGTCCATGGTTGGATCATATCTGAGAGTTCCGAAAGATTTTTTAAGTGAATCATTTTCACAAACGTCAGAACATAATCCACAATTCAGACAAGAAATTATTTTACCAGTTGGTTTTTGATTAATCTTATTAACAACAATTTTTGAGTCCTCAACGGAAATTGCATTATGAGGACATGCCTTCATACAATTTAAACAGAGTGTACAACTGGATTTGCTGACTATTTGATGTTTATTCATGGATCCGTTTGGACAAACATCCTCACATAGCCTACATTCACTACAAATTCCTTCATCTCTATCAATTTTTACATGAATTGCACTTGTTGGACAATACTCTTGACATCTTCCACACAAAATACACTTATCAGTGTCTGTTCCGAAGTAGGATCTTGTGACTTCCTTAACTTCATTTTCCTTTTTGGAACGAAGATTTTGCAGTGGAGGATTTAAAATATTGAATGATTTTATTAAAGTTAGTTGCTTGGACTTTTCCATTTCCCATCCGTCAACACGATTTGGACAGACTTCTGAGCAAACTCCACAACGTGAACAAATACCATATACAATTCCATCTTCAATAGTGATATTGTTTGTAGGACAATTGTACATACACATTCCACAGCCATTACATTTAGCCCTGTCTACTACATACCCGCCATAGCTATTCTCGAAAATTGCTCCATTAGGACAGTTTTTATAACATATTCCGCAAGTAAGACAGCTAAACGCTTTACCATTAATGAATCTGATAGCTTTTGTAGGGCATTGTTTTATACAATCTCTTTTTCCATCACATGTATTAGTCGATAAAAACATTATAAAAACTCCTTATTTACTCCGTGCAAATAGTAGTTTGCCTACAAAAATTCCTATTAATGCAGATAAAAATGCAGTTGAAACAGGTAAGTCTGTGTAAAACGGATAATTACCTGATTGCCATGCCACAATTATTCCTGCAATTAATATTACCGCAAATGAGCCAAGGGTGAATTTTGCATCACTGACATTGAGTTTAATCTGTGAACCTATCAATAAACCCAATATCAAACCGAATATTATTGGTCCGAATGAAATCATTTCTCACCCTCCTCAACCAACTTTTTAAATCCTGCAAATGCTATAACAATTGAGGAAAGACCTACAAATACTTTTAAACCTACGAAAATATTGAGGTATGGAATGATTCCCGCATTGGTTACATCTGGATAGTGGAACACATTTTGGATTGTGGCCGGAACAATATTCAGCAAATCAGTTCCGAAGTTGTATAGGTAAAATCCACCTACAAACAAACCAATCAATCCGAAAATGATAAATCCTAATGCACCGACGGATTCTAAAACTTCAATATAAGCGTGAGATAATTCTAATGGGGAATTACCTAAACCATAAACAAGAATGGACAATATAATTCCACTAGCAATCATTGCACCGCCTTGGAAACCTCCACCAGGAGTGATGTGTCCTCCAAGGATAGTCATTATACCCAAACAGATCAATATGATTGAAATAGGCAAAGATATGATTTTTAATATTACACTACCCTGATTCATTGTTTATCCCCCAATAATCCTCTACCGAATATTAGTAAAACTACTAATCCAGCAGTTAATAATATAATTGATTCACCTAATGTATCGTATGCCCTGAAATCAAAAATAACTACAGTCACAAGGTTTGGAGCTATCTGTGTTCCAAGCGCATTGTAAATATTACTTACACCAGGGTTAATGATACTGCTTAAATGGAATATTGCATCAAATAATGTAACAGAAAATATTGCTGTCATTACCGCTGCAAGTAAATTGCGAATTGTATTTGTACTAGACAAGGTTACCACCCCAGTAAATAAATGTAACAATAATAGCAAGTGTTATCACTGCATAAAACAACATTTTCTCCAAAGAATCCTCTTGTTCTATTTTAAACTTAGGAATAAGTGGAATATTACTGATTAACACAACAGCCAATATCAATGTAACCAGACCGGCAAGTAGAACACTAACATGCCTTAGCAATAATGCGGCCAGTACCAATGAAACAATGATAAATATTTCCGCTGTGATACTTCCTGAAACATCCGCATTGGTTACAGGACCTGGTGAAAACAATTTTTTGAATTGTTTTACAACATTGAATATTTGATCATAAAGTTTCATAATATCCCTCCTACAAAGTTAGAGATTCCTGCTGTCACAATATCCGGGAATACACCTAATAATATAACAATAATTAATAATACTCCCATTGCAAAAATCATTGTACGTGGAACTTCTTTTTTCTCCAATTCCAATTCATTAGGTTTTGGTTTTAAAAACATTGTATAATATGTTTTTACAAATACCACAAATGTAGCTATACTTACCATAATAGCTAAAATAGATATTTCAGGGAATCCGCAATTTAAAGAAGCTTGAACAAGCATTAATTTAGATTGGAAACCGCTTAAAGGAGGTACTCCTGCCATTGCCAAACCTGCAATTAAAAGCATGATACTTACTTTTGGATGGTATGCAAGAAGACCACCAAGTTTACGGGTATCCACTTCGTCAGTAGCATTAACAATTGCGCCAAATCCTATGAACAGCAATGCAGTAATGATGATTTCATTCAATGCTTGGAAAAGTCCGGCAGTTATAGCATATTGTGTTCCAAGTCCTATACCTAAACCAATGAATCCTAGCTCCCCTACAGCTAAAAATCCAATCATTCTTCTGAAGTCAGTTTGAGTAAGTGCAAGAGAGACACCCAATATCATAGCCAAGATAGAGAAGAAGACTACGAGAACTTCAAAGATAGGTAAGGATGAATAAATTCTAAACATTATTAATACGATTGAAATCATTGAAACTACTGTAAATGATTGAAGAAGCGCTGCTCCATGAGGTTCCGCTTTTGAATAAATTCCAGATTTTATAGTATGGAATGGTGGTAAACCAGATGCGTATAACCATCCAAAGAATATTAAACCGAGTGATAATAAAAATACTGGAGAAGTTGCGTCAACCAAACCGTTGTGAACTGCAGCCGCAATATCTGTAACATTTACACTACCAGTTAATGCCAGTAAGAATCCAATTCCTAAAAGCATCATAGGAGATCCAATTGATCCTAAAACCATATATTTTAAAGCCATTTCATAACTGTAATCTATTGATGAAGCCGCAACAATACCCACCTGTGCAAGTGCTAAAATTTCAAAGAACACAAACATGTGGAAGATATCGTCTGTAAGCAACATTGCGGTTACAGCAGCTGTACCCAAGAATAATAGGAACAAGTAAGGTCCTGAAACTTTTTTATATTTAGTTAAATAAATGAACACAACTAAAAATGTCAATAGACCTAACATTGCAATGAATATTTGCTGTAAGAAGGTAAATGAGTATGTAATCGCTGGATGATACATCACATTTGTCACGTTATCCATTACCGGAGCATAACCTCCAAAGTAATGGAGCCCATAATGAGAAGCTATAGGGATTACAGGAAGACATAAAGCGACAACGAATGCAAATACCTTTGTTGCTTTGTTGAATTTTGAAAATGCACTAATCAATAACGCAGCCATCAAAGGAACAATTACCATAAGTGGGATTAATTCATTCATCGTATTCCTCCTGTTTGGATGTGTCGGCTAACATTACACTAGTGCTTAATGTGCCATATCTTCTGTATAAAACCATTACTAAAGCCAACATCACTGCTAATGTACTTGCACCGATTACGATACTGGTAAGTACTAAACCGAAAGGCAAAGGATATGCGGCGTTTGTTGCAAACCAGGATGTATCCATGCCTGGCATTAAGATAGGTACAACACCACCAGGCTTATAACCAATAGCAACAATGAATAAGTTAGCACCTTCTTCAATAAAACTAATACCAATTATCTTTTTTATGATATTATCAATGAAAATCGCTGAATAAAGTCCAATAACAACTAATGCAGCAGAAGTGAATAATATCGCAAGTTGAGTTTGTGCCATTAGCTATCCTCCCTTTGAGTTTTTTTAACAGCTAGAGCAATAAATACAGGAACGATTGCGGCACCAACAATTGCCTGAGTTAAAGCAACATCAGGTGCAAGCAGAACTTGGAAAAGAACTGCAAGAGCTCCACCGGAAAATCCTGTCAATATTGCAGCTTTCAATAAGTCTTTTTGAATAAGAGCGAGAATTGCACTTAAAATTATTATAATCATTAAAACGAATTCTAACATCTTACTCCCCCTCATCAATATCCAACATAGTAACTGAGAACCTTTCATCGGCTTTGAGTTTTTCTGAATTTTCACTTTCTAAAGCCTGCATTTTTTCTTTAGAATGTATGAAAGGATTGTTATCATCTACAACTTCTTCAACAGTCACTAAGTCCAAATTATTTTCTCTATCTTCTTTTTTCCAATAAGCATTAGCTATTGCATGAGCAATAAACGGTGCAAGAATGAAGTATATTCCTGCAAGTAAATATTGGCCAAGACCGATCATAGCAATAATACAAGCAATATCAAAAACACCAAAAATGTGTATTCTTGCATAAACAACATTTTTAGAGTCTTTTTTAAGGCTTAAAACACCAACTGCAGATATAATGATCAAGAATGCTGAAATAATAAGTAGTGCTGATTGAATGTATTCAATCATTCATCATCACCTCCCAAAACAACAGCAAAAGCAACAGTGCCTACAAAACCAAAGAATATTAAAGCTAATGATATATCCCTATAGAATTCAAGATTATATAAACCACCGATAATCAATAATGCTAATGCAAAGGCATTAACAATAACGGAGCTTCCTAAAAGCCCCATGGAAGTGGATTTATATGCACTTGCTCTTAAAGCAGCCAACATTAATATGATTAATGCAATAACCACTAAATATTTTGAAATAAACAATATATCCATACTATCTCACTCGATTATTTTTAGGAAATGTTATTATTCTAACATTTTCTTAATATACGGTTCAAAAGGAATGATATCCTCTTTTTTTCTTGGAGAAATAGCAGCTACTTTAATAATGTTATTCTCACTGTCTAAATCAACAGACAAGGTACCAGGAGTTAAAGAAATACTGTTTGCTAAAATTGTCTGTGAAACAGGTCTCTCTAATACTGTTTCAATATCAACAACAATAGGATCAATATTTCTTCTCATAATTGAATTAAAACAAACATCGAATGTTGCTTTAATTATTTCATAAATAAGAACTAAGAAATATACAATTCCATAGCCAATTCTAGTCAAAAACATTAAACAAGCTCCATTTCGTTAATATTAATAATAGCCATAATACTGACTAAATAATAATATTATTATTTATCATGATTATTTATTATAAATGTATGCATTTTTAAAAAAAAGCTAATGAAAAATCAATAACATATGAAATATTTTTTTAAAAAAAATAAACACACAATTTTATTAGTTTAAATGCCAAAATAACAAAAATTTATAGGTCAAAATAGGAAATAAAGAAAATTTTAATGTAAGAAAAAAGTATATATTATGACATAAAAATTTAGTCATACCTAAAAGGTGGAAGCATGGATTTAATAGAAAAACTAGAACCGATAATAATTTTTTCAGCCGTCGTCATAGGACTGATATTTAGTAACATTGACATTATTGCGCAAAACAGCGAATACCTAATCAACATATTCCTATGTCTGATGCTTTACGGATTATTCCTTGAAGTTCCACTTAATGAACTGAAAGACAGTTTTAAAAACGTCAAATTCACATCCACAAGTTTAATAATAAACTTCCTATGGACACCATTATTCGGATACTTTTTAGGATCCCTATTTTTAAAAGGAAATCTGGATATTGTAATCGGATTTTTCATGCTGATATTAACTCCATGTACCGACTGGTATCTTGTATTTACTAAAATGGCAAAAGGAGACGTCAAATTAAGTCTTTCAATATTGCCAATCAATTTAGTGCTGCAAATCATCTTGCTTCCAATATATCTGGTGATATTTTTCTCAAGCGCAAACACAATGGATTACTCACAGCTCGCATATTCACTTTTAATTGTAATTGTAATACCGTTCATTGCTGCGCAAATTACAAAATTCATATTGAATAGTGAATTAAAAGAAAAGGCCACAGAACTGTTTACCAATTTGCAAATCTGGTTTTTATCACTTGCGGTATTCTGCATATTCGCAAGTCAGGGAGGACTGTTATTTAACAATCTAAACTCTGTAGTAAGCATATTCATCCCATTAATCATATTCTTTGGCGTTAATGTCATAATTGATTTGTTAGTATCACAAAAAGTTAATTTCACATATCAAGAATATGCCAGCCTTACCATGACCACACTTGCACGAAATTCCCCATTGGCGCTTGCAATCGCAATAAACTCATTTCCGGGACACGAATTAATTTCAATAGCCCTTGTTATAGGACCGTTGATAGAACTGCCAGTGCTTTATATCGTATCAAAATTCTGCCTATGGGTTAAAAATTCAGGACTGTTCTTTGTTTGTAAAAATAATTTATTTTAAAGAAGAAGTGAACTTTCTAATAGGTTTTGTAATCTTCCAGCTTTTGGAATTTTTCAATGTGTCAACCTTACGTTTGCAGTCATACAACTGTATAGCCAAACTGGCCTCTTTTAGAGTCTGAGAATCCAAAACAAAGTTTGCCTTATCTTTATCTTTTTGCGGAATTAAAGAATTGTTTTCAAAGTCTATTTTTTCCAATTCATCTTTAGCTTTTAGATAATATTCATCAGAATCAGAAAATCCCATGTAATACACAAGTTTTACAACTTGAAATGCCTCAAATTCCTTTTTGAATTCATCCATGAAACCATTATTCTCAAGATAGTTTTTGATAATGTCTGAAAGGATAAAAAAATTAATTGTGTTTGAGGATGAATGCACCAATGAACCGTCATTTTCACGATAATAGTACAGATATTCAGGCACAAATGATATCCTTTTAGCCTTCAGCATGGTCTTGACATGGAATGGGGCATCAGAGTAGGATTTGATTTCAGGAAATGTGAAATCATCATCACTCATTAAAAATTCCCGTTTGTACATTTTAAGCCATGGAGCAAACAGATCATTTAAAACATGACTCTTGACATCTTTATATGTGAAAGTGAAATTATTGAAATTGACTTTTCCAAATTCCTTATCCAAATCAAAAGCGGGAAACTTATACTTTTCATTTGCATTTACAAAAATAGCTTTCAGTATGCAAAAATCAGAATCATTTGATATTAGATTATCATGCAACTTCTTAAAAGCATTGGAATCAAGATAATCATCAGAATCCATAAAGTAAACATATTTACCTTTAACAATTTCCAGTGCCTTATTTCTGGTTTTTGCAACTCCCATATTTTCCTGGTCAATGACAGTAACTCGCTCATCTGCTTCATAATCCCTTAAAATTTCCAAAGAATTATCACTAGACCCATCATTAATGCATAATACTTCAATATCCTTGAATGTCTGATTTAAAACGCTATCCAAACATTCTTTCAAATATTCTTGACTATTGTAAACAGGCAATATTACTGAAATTTCGACCATGAATATTATTATATATTTCAATATTATTAAATGCCTATGAGATTACATAATTTTCAAACAAATTATAATAAAAAGGACCCTGATAAAGCATTGCAACAATCACCAATACAAAAATGCAAACCAATCCAAATTGTCTAAATACTTTTTTTGAGGATAATGGAGCAAATATCTTTATCCCCGCAGGAGTGAATGAATCAAGAACAATGTGTGAAAATAAACCAAGGAATGATGCGAATATTATTTCCAGATAATTGATGTTGAAAAATGGGACAATCACAACACTTATGAAAAATACGGGTAAAAATACCATCAGAAGCTTCTTGTTTAAAAATAAAAAACTTAAAAGAGCAATTATTATTGCCAATAAATAATACTGATTATCTATATTTGTAAATGATGTAACCAGCTGAAAAGCCCAAATAACAATTAGGGAAACAGCTGATGTCAATATAACAACACCGAAAATGGAATGAGTGAAACTCCGATGTTCTGAAAAATAAAAACAAGCCCCTAAAAAGATTATAATCAAACCTATCAAATAAGGTAATTTAAGGATATACAGTGAAATGAACACTATCAATCCTAAAATAATCAACTTATAGACATTGTCCTTTTTAAATTTATGATCAAAATCAGGAATATTTGCACCTATCAAAGTTAAAGCAATCAACAGAGGACTATGAAAAAACATCAATGAAAGTAGTAATGCAAATACAGAATGCCCCTTATAAGAAGATATTGTAATCACCTTACACTTTAATATATCAAATATAATTAAAAGTGTTAATCCGAGAGCATTTGATGAGTATTAATGCCAAAATAATCTAAAAAACTTCTCATTTGAGCAAGTGATTTTTCAACACTTCCACTTACAATATTTCCGAACGGACATAAAACCTCACAGGTAACCGCAGGAACTCTTTTTAAGTTACAAACATCCTCAACTGCTCCTTTATAAGAAGAGCCGGCGAAATCAAAGGAAATTATATCACATCCCACTGACCCCGCAATATAATTGGCCATTAAAAAACTTTCAGAAGACGGAGATTTTGATGAAAAAACAGACTCAAAACCGGGATTTGAGTTAAGTGCTGTTGAGTGAAAATCTCCTACAAAATCAATTCCCAAATCCAAAATAGCCTTTAAAATTAAATTACTCACTGAGTTGTTAATATGGGCAGATCTGTTCAAATCCATTGAATTAAATGTGCGTTCATTATTCATTGTAGATTTTGGAGATGCAAAAGGAATAAAATATAAACTTGCCCCTAAATCATGTCCAATCAACTCATTCATAACTCTTAAATTAGCAATCTGAGGTGACAGTTCATTTCCATGTATTCCAGATAAAATTAAAAGTTTTTTATTTCCCTCACCCATTTTAAAGATAGGTGTTCCAAAAACAGATTTTTCTAAAATAAATTGATTCAATTTGCTTAATTCTATATTTCCAAATAGTTGTTTGTTTCGGGAAATATAACCTCCTGAAAAATCACAGATATAGCTCATTTCAAGATTTTCAAATTCATCAATTTTTTTAAAATGCATAATTAATTATACAGTAACGCTCTTATTTATAAATTAGGGATTACATTGAAAAAATATATTAAAAATTTAATTAGACTAGTCAATTATGAAAGAGATGCTGAAATCGAACTTATGAGATTTGAAATAGCCCATATGTCCGGAAAAAAACGTGAGGAGTTAGGCCGTGCCATCAACAATGTGAAAGGAAAATATGTTGGAGAGGAATTAGGCCTTAAGATTGTACAGTTCGGACGTTCCGAAACAATTGAGACAGAAATTTCAGTCGGAGATATGGTGCTTGTAAGTGCTGCGAATCCCTTAAGCAGTGACTTTACAGGAACTGTTACAGAAAAAGGAGCTAGATACATTAAGGTAGCATTCGATAAAAGAATTCCAAGATGGGTTGTAAAAAAGAAAACACGACTTGACCTGTATGCCAATGACATTACTTTTAGAAGAATGGAAGATAACCTAAAGCACTTAAGTCTCAAAGGAAAGAATGCTCTTGAATACATCTTAAACGAAAGAAATCCCAAAAAGAACCGTCCTGTACCATACATAGACTATATTGACCAAAACTTAAATGAATCTCAAAAATCAGCAATTGAAAATGCCCTTTCATGTGAAAACTTTTATCTGATTCATGGCCCCTTTGGAACAGGTAAAACAAGGACTCTTGTTGAGTTAATATCACAGGAAACCAGACAGAACCATAAAGTTTTAGCAACAGCTGAAAGTAACGCTGCTGTTGACAATATCTTAGAGAGATTAATGGACAATAAAAAGCTAAACCTGACAAGGTTGGGCCACCCTCAAAGAGTTTCAAAACATAACATTTCACAAACATTGGCTTATAAAGTTGAACATCACAAGCTGAATAAGAAAATAAAAAAAATCAGAAAAAAAATTGACAATCTAATTGAAAAGAGAAGTTCATATACAAAACCAACACCACAATACCGCAGAGGTTACGGAGACTATGATATCCTCTATAATGCTTCCAAAGGAAAAGGAGGGCGAGGAATTTCAGCTGAAAAAATGAAATCAATGGCACAATGGATTGAATATAACCAGCAGATCGATGAACTCCATGATGACATTAAAAGAGTGGAAAACAAAATGATTAGAGATATTATCGAAACAAGTGATGTAATTTTATCCACAAACTCTTCAGCTGCACTCGAATCCATTTCTAGAACCAAATTTGATGTTGCAATCATAGATGAAGCATCACAGGCCACTATTCCAAGCGTCCTGATTCCAATAGCCAAAGCCCACAGATTCATATTGGCAGGCGACCATAAGCAGCTCCCACCAACAATCATTAGTGATAAGGCACATAAGTTGGAAAAAACATTATTTGAAGAGCTGATAAAAATTTATCCGTTCAAATCACAGCTGCTGGATGTTCAGTATCGTATGAATTCCCTTTTGATGAAATTTCCGAATGCTGAGTTTTACAACAACAATCTGAAAAGTGATGCATCAGTTGATGACATCACCATCAATGACATAATAACAACAACCGAAAAAGAAGAGCCAATGCTTTTTGTTGATACATCTGCCATTGATAAATATGGCGAACAACACTTAAAAGATTCAAAATCAATTATCAATGAAATCGAAGCGGAAATTGCAATTAGACTTGCTAACGATTATATGAAAGTTGGTTTAACGAAAGATGATATCGGAATAATAAGCCCATATGCCGATCAGGTGAAAATCATCCAGGACAAAACACCTGTTGAAGTCAAAACCGTTGATGGATTCCAGGGAAGAGAAAAAGAAATCATTATAATATCAACTGTCAGAAGCAATGATGATGGAAACATTGGATTTTTAAGAGACCTTAGAAGATTGAATGTCGCAATAACCCGAGCAAAACGTAAACTGATAATTATAGGCAACACCAACACTTTAAAAATCAATCCGACATATGCAAGACTGATTGAGTTTGCAAAAGAAAGTAATGTTCTAGTCACAATATAATTTAGGTATGCCTAAACTTTTATATACTATGAACTACAACATATTAAATAAAGTATGAAACAATACTTTTAACACAAACTCTTAATTGGGATTTTCTTTTTAAGCCCATATAACTTTCAACCTCAATTATACTCCCTCAATTAAGAGTTTTTCTTCTGCCTTATTTTTTCATTTCAACTTTAAAAAAAACTAAATGAAATTTCATGATTTAGTGAAATTTTAGACATTTATCAAAAATATTTTATTTTAACCCTAAAAAACTAAACTATTTAACATTATAAAATTATAAACTATTATATTATAATTTATATGAGGTTAAATTTTGATGAAATTAAAGCATGTTACACTCATGCTGATATTTTTGTGTTTATTCATATCAGTTGCAAGCGCATCGGCAATTGATGATGCCACCATGAAAAATGTCAGTATGACGAATGAAGAGACCAATCTAGAAGTTTCAAATGGAATTGAAACTATTGAGGATTTGGACAGTGAAATTCAGAATGCTGCTCCCAATTCAACAATCAAACTAGAAAATGACATTCTTGTCAATGAAGATACCCCGTGCAAAGGTATTGAAATATCTGAAAGGATAACCATTGATGGACAAGGCCACAAAATCGATGGAAATTCAAGTGGCGTGCCTTTTTTCCTTAGAATTCATAGTGAAAATGTAATTTTAAAGAACATAATATTTGTAAATTGGGATATGGATCATTCATACAACCTTATTGAATGGATAGGGCACAACGGAGAGCTAAGAAATTGTACATTTATCAACAACACTGCAAATTATGGAGGTGCTGTTGACTGGACAGGAGTTAATGGCTTTTTAATAGACTGCACATTTATCAACAATGCCGCTGAAAATGGTGGTGCACTGTTCTGGTATGGATTTGAAGGAACAATAGGAAATTGTACATTTATCAATAACACTGCCGTAACTGGTGGTGCAGCATACATTACTGGAAGAAATGTGAAATTGGACTCATCCAAATTTGTATCCAACACTGCCGAAATGGGAGGTGCAGTATACGCTGATGGAATGAACTTCATTTTATCAAACGATAATTTTGTAAATAATTCTGCATCCAACGGAGGTGCCGTTTATACACCATCTTACCCATTTGAGGTTGAATCATGTAATTTTACAGACAATACTGCGGATGAAACTGCTGGTGCACTTTATTTATCATCCGATAACAATACTGTAAAAGATTGCATATTTATAAATAACACTGCAAATAAAGCTGGAGCGATCTACAGTGAAGTGAATGATGATTTATATGTATTCAACTCCAAATTCAATAACAATTCCGCTAATGAAACTGGTGGAGCCATAATGATTGAGGAGTATGGAAATATTGTCAATTCCACTTTTGACAACAACCGTGGTGGAATTGGAGGTGCAGTATACTCAGATAGTGAAGGAGATTTCATTAACTCCACATTCACCAACAACAAAGCAGACACTGGTGGAGCAATAGCAATGTTTGACGGTAAAATCATCAACTCCACATTTACAAAAAACTTTGCTAATGAAACCGGAGGCGCCATAACTGTTGCAGGTGACCTTACAATAGACAAAATCACTTTCAATGGAAATGCCGCCGGCAATGGATCTGCTAATATTTATTCAGATGATGCAAGAATCACCATGATTATGAACATGACAGTTAGCATGTCAAACATTACCTATGGTGAAATTTTAAAAGTCATGGTTACCCTGCCTGATAATATAACAAAAGGTAAAATTGTAGTTAATATAAACGATGAAATATATGAATCCAATGTGACAGGTAGCCAAACAACTGTGAACATTCCTAATTTAAACAGTGACGATTATGATGTGGAAGTAATATATGAATGTGATGATTACAACTCCACCACAGTCTATGGGAATGCAACAGTCTTCCAAAGAGATATCACACTCAGCGCTGCTAAAAAAACCTTTACAATCAACTATGCTGGAAAGTACAGCGTTACTGTTAAAGGAAAAAATGGAAAAGTCATTTCAGGTGAAAAAGTAACATTCTACATCAACAACAAGAAAATAAAAACCGTGACTACTAATAAAAATGGTGTTGCCACTGTTACAATTACTGCAAGTAAACTGAAATCATTCAAATCAGGTACCAAGACCTTAAAAGTTACCTTATCAAAGAATAATAATCCTAATTCCAAATCAGTTAAGATAAAAATAAATAAGGAAAAGACAAAAATTGTTGCTAAAAAGAAAACTTTCAAAAAATCACTCAAAACCAAAAAGTATACAATCATACTGAAAAACAGCAAAAACAAGGCAATTAAAAAGGTCAAGGTAAAGTTGAAAGTAAAAGGAAAAACTTACACTGCAAAAACTAATTCAAAAGGAAAGGCAACCTTTAAAATTACAAAACTTAATAAAAAAGGCAAATATGCAGCTAAAATTGCTTTTATAAATACTGCCTATTATAAAGGTGTAAGTAAACAGGTTAAACTAACAATTAAATGAGGTCATTAATATGAAAGGAAAAATAACTGTTATTTGTTTGTTGTTGTTTGTTTTATGCTCAATTTCAACAGTTTGTGCTGAAAATACTAATGACACTCAAATAATGCAGGAAAGCGATGCGCTTGACAACTTGGAAGTAAGCGAGGACACCTTATTGATGGATACTTCCGGAGACCTTCAAAAAATCATTAATTCTGCATCAGAAGGTTCAACAATAAAATTAAACAAAAGTTATACTCCTGCAAATACTATAACCCTTGATAAGTCAGTGACCGTTGATGGAGCGGGAAATACAATTGATTGCAGTAAAGGTTCCATAAAATCATCAAGAGGTACCATAACTTTGAAAAATTTGAATTTCATCAATGGAAACTCCAATGATGGAGGAGCCATATATATTACAGGTTCTGCCAAATACACAATTATAAACTGTACCTTTGCAAATAATAAGGTAAGCAATTATGGTGGAGCAATTTACGATAATGTTATTGAAACACTGACAATCATAGGTTGTAAGTTTACAGGAAATGAAGCATCATTCTACGGTGGAGCAATATATTCCAAAGGAGACATAGTCGTTGAAAAATCAGTTTTCGAAAATAATTTTGTATCCCACACCGCAGGGGCAATTCACAGTGAAAAATCAGTTGAAATTACAAATTCAATTTTCAATTCAAATAAATGTGAAAAATATAATACTGGATCATTTGGTGGAGCCATAACTGCAAAAAAAGATTCATATATTTATAATTGTACTTTCGAAGGAAATAATGCGAAAAATGGCGGTGCAATCTTTATAATGGCTGATTTAATAATTGAAAATTCACAATTCATTAAAAATACCGCTGAAGAAGGTGGAGCCATATTTGTTAGTGGTGACGGCCACGTTTATCTTGAAAATACAACTTTCAAACAAAATTCTGCAGATTCTAATGGAGGAGGTGCAATATACTCCGGTAAATGGGTTCATGCAGGAAATTCCATTTTTGAACTAAACACAGCAAACGGCAAAGGTGGAGCAATTAAAACCGATTACATTCAGTTCAGTGGAAAAAACATATTCACAAACAACTCCGCAAAAGACCATGGTGGTGCAGTCTACACAGACACAATTGGATCAACAAATAACAACCTCATATTTAACGGAAATCATGTAGACAGCGATTTTGGTGGTGCAATATACATAAATAAGAAATCTGGTAACATAAAATTTGTTTCATCAATATTTAAAAACAACCATGCAACTGCAGGTGATGGTGGAGCAGTATATTCAGACAGCAGTTCAACCAATCTTGAGTTTTACAACTGTACATTCACCTCCAACTATGCTAACGGAGGAAAGGAAAAACGTTACGGAGGAGCAGTACGTTCTTGTGGAAACATAAAGGTCGATAACTGTACATTCAAGGATAATTGGGCTGAAAATTACGGTGGAGCAATTTATACAAACACAGCAAGTGAAATTAAAAATTCAGTATTCATTTCAAATCAGGTGAAAAATGGTGGAACCCTTTACGGTGGTGCAATATACATCAACAATGCATGCACCATTACAGTTACAGGAAACTACTTTGAAAAGAATGGCGGAGCATCACGTGGAGGAGTTCTCTACACAGATTCCAAAAAGGCTCATTTGAAATTAACAAACAATGCATTCATTGAAAACTCCGCTAGCGACCAAGGAATTTCTGTATTCCATAGCGGATACTATGATGACGTGTCAAACAACTGGTGGGGAGTGAATGGAGCATCCATCTCAAATCAGCTAAAAGAGTATCACACATTTGGAAGCAATGAAAATAAAAACGACGGAAAACCTCTCACAGTTTCCATAGTTGCGGATAAAACTGTTTACAACGGTGTTAAAACCACAATAAAAGTTTCATTTACAGGACCTGTCACATATTATGTTTTAGACAACTTGAAATACTCATCAAATAAAAATGGTGAATTCATAACCAAGAAAATCAATGCGAATTCATTGGAATTGACTTATGTTCCTCATGAAAACGGAGTTCATAAGTTTGATTTCACAATCAACTCACAAAAGCTATCCTATGATTTAAATGTTAAATACATCAGCGTTTACGGATATGACCTCACAAAGACTTATGGAGATAACCAGTTATACTCAGCAGTATTCAAGGATAAAAACGGAAAATATTTACCTGAAGGAACAAAAGTAACTTTTAATGTGAACAATGCCAAATACAGCAGTTACATTATAGGAAATTCAGGCACAGCTACTCTGAATGTTAATTTGGAGCCTGGTCAATACACAGTAAAATCCATAAACAGTAAAACAGGCGAATCCTACACAAACAAGATTACAGTAAATAAAAGAAATTTAACATTTGATATCCTTGATCCATACGTAATAAAAATCGATGGTTCAGTAAACGAGACTGTAACATTCAAGGTTGACGGAAAAACATTCACAAGCCTCACCTCAGAAGATGGAATAGCATACGTTACATTAAACGTGACTGCAGGAAAACATACTGTTGAAACAATATATTCAGGTAAAACCACAAAAGAGGAAATTACCGTAACCAACAAGTATGCAATACGTGATTTAGACCTTAACGGCACTACCTATGGTGCGCTGTTACCAGTATATGGAAATGAAACATTTAAAAAAGTATCAAATGCAACAATGTACAGTGTCATTGGTAAAGACACATACAGATACGTTATGGGAACCGGAGAAGCATTTATCCTATATAATGTAACCGTTTCCAATTCACAGGAACTTACAGAAGTCCTAAGAAAAATGGCACGCGCTGATTATAAAGTGGACGTCACAGTCATAAACCTTAAAAAGAATACATATAAAATCACAGAAAGCTTCTGGAGAGACAGTGAATGGAATTATCTGATTCACTTGACCCACGGCACATTGATTATACACGGTAACGGTTCAATAATAGATGATGACTACAAACACAATTTCATGAGTTTGGAGCCAAATACAAATGTCATGATAGACAATCTTGAATTCAAAAAATTCTATAGAGTATTTGCAAACGCAGGTGAAATATATACTGAAAATTGTATATTCACAGAAAACAATGCAAAATTCTGGGCAACCAAAACTTTTGGCTCAGTAATGTACAACAAGAACAAAGCAACATTCAAGAATTGTATTTTCAATGGAAATTCCAATGCTGGAAGTCAAATGTATAAACAAGGAGGAGTTTTATATGCCGATAAAAATTCCATTACAAATTTCATCAAATGCAGTTTCAAGACAGAGGATGATGATGTCCGTGCAGTTGAAAGAAGTATGATTGTCGTTTATGACAATAATTGGGATACTTATGAGCATATTAGAGATAACGGTTACATTGATGACAACTCCGCATTAAGCATGAAAGACCTTCGTACTTTAACAGCAAACCTTACAATACAAAGAAATTATAAAGATGTTGCAGGATTAATGGACTTAACAGATTGGTTGGACAGCAAAAGCAGTGCAACATTATACAACTTTACATTAAACAAAGGCGAGTACATCATAACTGCAGATTCACTTAAAAAATATAGGGATAAAAACGAATGGCGTTCAGAGTACCTTGACCAAAGTATAACAACATTCGTATGGGAAAGAAGCCTTCTCGACATTAAATCAATCCCAGTTATCATTAACGGTAATGGAGCTACAATAAAACTAACAGAAAACAGTGCATCTGATGATTATCACTTTGCATATATTCCAAATTACGGATCCCTTACACTGATTAACATGACACTGTCAGGATTCAATACAGCTATCTTAAATTACGGCACATTCGTAGCAATCAACTGTACATTTAAGGACAACATAATGCACCATAAATCAAGGGATGGAGATTACGGAGGTGCAATAAGAAACTACGGCAATGTACACTGTTACAATTCATTATTTAAGGACAATGGTGCTAATAAGGGAGGAGCATATTACGGTATTGGAAAATCATCAAACGGAGTATTCTCCAATTGCCAGTTCACAGGAAACGTGATAAAATCCAATTTGGTTTGGAAAAACAATGACAGGAATGATTTCGAAATTAAAGAGTTATCCACCGTGAAACTTATAAACTGCAGCGGATACACCCCATCCACAATAAAAACTGAAAGTGGAGCAGTATATATGGTTAGAGAAACTTTAAACAATACCGTTTACAGTGCAGTTGTGGACAATTTAGCATCTCTGATGAGAGCTTCCAAAATAGTTAACGGAAATACCAAATATGATATCATAAACATCACATTGGTTAAAGGAGATTATGGTACAATACCTAATTCCCAATGCCTGTTCGATGCGGATTACGGAACATTAATCATCAATGGTGCCGGTGCAAGAATATTTGTTCAAAATCCAAAGGATGACGATACAACACAATTCCTTAAAACAACAACCCGTGCAAATGTAGTAATAGATAATTTGGTCATAGAAGGATACAATATAGCAATTGAAAATATGGGCAAATTAACAATTACCAACTCCATTTTCAACAAGAATAAGGTCGACTATAAATTCAAAGCAGATTATGGTGGCGCAATTGTAAATAAAGGTTTACTAAGCGTGTTGAATACTACATTCACCAACAATTATGCTAAATATGGTGGAGCGATATATAACACCGGATCCGCTAAAGTAATCATGTCCATCTTTTCAGACAATACAGGATATTCTTCAGTGGATAAATTAGGTAACAAAATAGACATCTATAATAATGACGGTTCCATTGATGATGTCGTCATATTCGGAAAAGGCCACAACAACTATGAAAAACATCCAATGGCATCATGGAGAAAAGATATACTTGAAAGCGGTTTTACCCTACTTACATTATCACTCACCATGGGAGCCGGATGGGGTATTGCAGCAACAGGCGCCGTAGCTGCACCGTTAATTTCAATGGGAGTTAATGCAGTAATCGGCGGTGTTTTAGGCGGAGCATATGGATTAATATATGCAAATGACTATCAGGATTACAGTACTTTTTGGAGCAATGTACTGAAAGGTGTTGGAAGAGGATTACAATTCACCCCATTTGGCGGTGCAATCAACGGCCTTGGTAATAACGCCATAAAAGTTGCAATAAATCAAATATATTCAAAAACCATATCTGGCCTATATGACATTGGGAAAAACTCTGTAAAAGAACTTGAAAAACACAATAAAATTATTTACTTTACATAGATGAATTTCTCGCCTTTAAGCGGCGAGGTTCATTACTTTTTTTATTTTTAACCATGCCAATATATTCAATTAATTTTTAAGAACAATTATTTTTTTAAATTGAGAGTTCTTTAAAAATTTTAAATACTATTAAACATATAAATATAACTTGATAATTCATTCTTATCAAAATTATATGGTGATTTTATGACTGATAAAGTACTTTTAGCATTCAGTGGAGGATTAGATACCTCCGTTTGTGTTAAATTATTAGAAGAAAAATACAATGTAGAAGTTATTACCGCATGTGTGGATGTAGGTCAAGGCGAAGAAGAAATGGAAAAAGCAAAAAATAGTGCAGCTAAAATTGGAGGATTAAAACACTACAATATAGATGCTAAAGAAGAATTCGCAAACGAATACATTGCACGCGGAATTAAAGCAAATGCAGAATATGAAGGATACCCATTAAGCACTGCTTTTGCAAGACCATTAATCGCTCAAAAACTTATAGAAGTAGCTGAAAAAGAAGGAGCAACTGCAATTGCACACGGTTGTACTGGAAAAGGAAACGACCAATTCAGATTTGAAGCAATCATCCTTGCAATGTCCGATTTAGATATCATTGCACCAATCAGAGAAATGAACTTAACAAGAACTGAAGAAAAGGCTTATGCAGAATCCAAAGGAATTGAATTAAGTTACGATAAAATTTACAGTATTGATGAAAACCTCTGGGGAAGAGCAATTGAAGGAGATGTCCTAGAAGACCCTGCAAATGAACCTCCAGAAGACATCTACGAATGGACTGCCTCCTGGGAAGATGCTAAAGACGAACCTGAAAAAGTATCTATAGAATTTGAAGAAGGTATCCCTGTAGCCATTAACGGCGAAATGATGCCATTAATCGATATTATCACTAAAGCAAATGAAATTGCAGGATCCCACGGTATTGGTAGAGTAGACACCATTGAAAACAGAATGATTGGTATCAAAAGTAGGGAAATCTACGAAACCCCTGGTGCAAAATTATTAATTGCAGCTCACCAAGCATTAGAAGAATTAGTTTTAACAACAGACGAGTTAAGATTTGCTGAATACATGTCCGGACTCTATGCAGACCTTGTATACAGAGCACTCTGGCAAGAACCTTTAAGAGAAGACCTTGACCAAGCAATCGACAATATGCAAGAAAGAGTAAGCGGAGAAGTTGTAATGAAACTGTTCAAAGGTTCAATCCAACCAATTTCCAGAAAATCTCCATTCAGCTTACACAGCATTGAACAAATTACCTTTGAAGACAAAGAAACTGACCAAAGAGATGTTGAAGGTATGATCAAATACCACGGTCTTCAAGCAGCAAATTATCAAAAATTAAACAGATAGCTTTAACGCTATCACCTTACTTCTTTTTTTGGATAGCTTCAATGAAATATTCATTGAAAAAACTTTTATTGAAATCAAACAGATTTATAAAATCAGAATCGATTATATACATCACACACCAATCATCCTTATCCCTAATACCACGACCATATGCCTGCATTATTGCCATGACTGCCTGATAATAATACCATGATTTATCCAATGCTTTTCTGTATTTAACCTGTTCATTCAGCTGAGGATAGGGAACCTTGAAAATAATTTGGAACCTGCATAAATCACCTTTGAAATCAACACCGTCCTTGATTGATGCGCCAATGAGAATTAAATTGTCACTGGATTCCGTGAATTCCTTTAAAATAATATTCCTATCTTCACCGCCGACAAACATCAATGGATATTCTTTTAAATTCTCCATTATCCAGAATGCCTGTTCATTGCTTGAAGTATGAATTACTCCCTTTTCATTTTTATGATTGTCCAATATTTCCTTAATCTTTTTAATTGCCCTGTCATTTTTCCAATTTGGAATTCCACGGGTTTTTCCACTCATGCTGGCTACAAATTCAGGATATATCGGCCTTTTGGCCACATCAAAAGGAGATTTCTCATAGATATAATAAGTTTCATCAGGGTTAATGTTATTCCACTGGCAGAATTTTTCCATGTTACCCAAAGTTCCTGTCAAGAATATTCGTACATTTCCAAGTTTCAATAAGTTTTGAGTATCATCCGAAACTGAAAAGGGCTTGAATTCAGCGGAGATATCCATTTTGCCTTCCATGATGTCATTTCGATTTGGCAGGTCAATGATTAAATCCTCACTTGTCAATCCCAAACTGATTGTCGCAAATGATTTCATGTCCGTTTCCAGCCTTTGTTTTTCAATATAGTCTGGAGAGGAGAATTTTGACGGGTCGTTTTCAAATTCATCCAATGTGACCTGAACGTCCCTTTTGTGTTCTCCTTCGATTTCTCTGATACGCTCTTTACAAACATTGATCAATCTGTCACATAAGTCAATCCAATGATGGGAATCCCTTTTTATTGCATTATATGAAATGGAATAGTTCATCAGCGATTCGAAAATATCAATGCCGAACTTGGTTGAAATGTATTCACGATTTAAACTATGGGAAGACAGCATCAGCATTTTACGTTCAAGGTTATGGGCCTCATCCAAAATCAGCAGCTCTCTTGAATCCAACAACTGATTTGCAACGCCCATATAATATAAAAAATCATAGTTGGTGATTACGTTTTCTGCATCAACAGCTTTCCTAAAAGCTATTCTAAAAGGACAATCATCACATTTTCTTAAGTTGTACTCATCTTTAATGCAAAAATCACAGGATCCCTTGTAATTGCAGGGATAGTTTCCTTTACCCTTGATTTCAACAAGCATGTCTTCAAAATCATCCAGATACTGTTCCTGAAGCTGCTTGGTCATTGTCAAAATGTAGGAATCTTCATACATGTTTGCAAGAGTGGTAGCAATAGCTGATTTTCCAGTACCGGTTCCGGCTTCCAGAATGATATTTTTATAGCCTTCACCTATTGCAAAATTAATTTGGTTTATGAGTCTAATCTGACTGTTTCTAGGATTGTATTTTGGAAATGACCAGTAAACCATCCAGTCCAAATTTGAATTATTGTTTTCATTATTTCCCATAATCCTCACCAAATTAATAACAAGTTTATAATAATCCATTTATTCAAAACACTATATAAAAATTAATATTTAATGAAAATATAATAAAAACCATGTCTAAAATAAGCCAATTGCAAGAAATTATTGATACTTCAGACAATATTGTATTTTTTGGAGGTGCGGGAGTATCAACGGAAAGCGGAATTCCGGATTTCAGATCCGAAAGCGGAATTTTTAAAAGTCTGGAAAAATACGGCGATACACCAGAAAATCTGATTTCACACAGTTACTATTTAGACCATACTGAAGAGTTTTTTGACTATTACAAAGACACACTGGTCTTTAAGGATGCCAAACCAAATCCGGCACATATTGCACTGGCAAAACTTGAAAAAGCAAGGAAATTAAAGGCAGTGATTACACAAAACATTGACGGACTTCATCAAAAGGCGGGAAGTAAAGAAGTGTTGGAACTTCACGGAAGCATTCACCGGAACTATTGTCAAATCTGCGGAAAGGAGTATGGATTGGAACATGTTCTGGAAAGTGAAGGCATTCCAAGATGCGAGTGCGGAGGAATCGTAAAACCAGATGTCGTGTTATATGAAGAACCATTAAACAATGCTGTTTTGAGTTTTGCAATCGATTATATTTCCAATGCTGAAACATTGATTATTGGAGGAACTTCACTTGTCGTTTATCCTGCAGCGGGTTTGATTAATTACTTTAACGGGAAAAATCTTGTTTTGATTAACAAAAGTGAAACACCTTATGACGATGTTGCAACCCTAGTCGTTAATGATGCCATCGGCGAGACCTTTTCCCAAATCAAAATCTAATGATTCCGGAACTAGTTCAATTCCATCCAACTGATTGTCACATCGGTAAACAAGTATTTCTACGCCTTCATCATAGGCTTCATTCAATGTTTGACTAAATACCGGGTCATTCTCCCAGTTTGGCCTAAAAAAAGTTCCCTCAGGATGTTGTATCAGGAAAAATACAACACATCGATTACCATCTTTTTTAAGTTTAATTAGCTCTTTTAGATGTTTTGCTCCACGTTCTGTAGGGGCATCGGGAAATCTTGCCTCACCATCAACAATTAATGTCACACCTTTAACTTCAACGTAACACGGTTCAACCAGGAAACTCATTCCACAACAATCATCTTCCTTGTTTGCCAAGTATATATCAATGCGTGAGTTATCAACAGTTTTTTCTCTTTGATGATAAGAATAACCAGAAAGTTCTTTTATTTTACCATTTACAATTGCATCATATACAATACTGTTAGCTTGCTGAGAGTAAAGTGATACCAATACTCCTTTGTTCTCGACAAAGTGAAGTGAATATTTGGTCTTGCGATTCGGATTGTCTGAGGGTTTGAGCCAAACCACCGCATCATCAACCAACAATTCCCTGCATCGTCCAGTATTTGGAACATGAGCAATTTCTAATGCCCCATCAACTTCAACTTCCGCAATGAATCTGTTAGGCCTGTTCTTAAAGATTCCTTTAACATAATCCATTTTTAATCACGCTGCCAATGTGGGAAACCAAATCAGTTGCTGAAAACCCGTTTCCCTTCTCATCAAATGCAACATCACCTGCAACACCATTAACAAATGCCGCCAAACATGCACTATCAAAACTAGATAAACCTTGAGACAATAAACCTGCTGCAATTCCTGCCAGAGCATCACCGGTTCCGCCAACAGTCATTCCAGGGTTTCCAGATTTATTTATTCTGAATTTGGTACCTGACAGGATTAAATCATATTGGCCTTTAACAATCACTGAAGCTTTTATTTGGCGGGAAATTTGCTGAAACTCTGTGATGTTTTCATCAACTTTCTTAAAGTCGTATGAATCAATGTCCAGTTTCAAATCATTGCTTACATTGAAAAATGATTTGAACTCAAAAATGTGAGGTGTCAGTATCATGTCGTCACGATTTTTTATTAAAGACAGTTCAACCTGTTTTAAGCTATCCGCATCCAAAACAATTGGTTTTTTGATTTTAGTAACCAGTACATTGAGCAGTTTAGAGGTTTCATCATCAATTCCAGCACCCGGACCAATCAATACTGCATCAATCTTATCAGACAATTCCAAAATTTCATCCAGATGACTTAAAGACAACTTATCTCCATCCAAGGATTTTACAATCAAATCAGGAGATGTTGATTTTATGGCCTGAGCCGCATTGAAAGGCGCTGCAACATAAACCAAATCACAACCGGTACCAATAGCTGCCATTCCCGCAATTGCAGGAGCACCTGAATAATCTCCACTTCCACCGACAATTAGCAATCTTCCATTATTTCCCTTGTGAGAAGTAGAATCACGATTTTTTAATCTTAAAAAGTCACCATAATTGACGAAGTATTCGGCTTCAAACGGAATTCCAATGTCTGCAGTTACAAGTCCTCCGACAACTTCCTCCTCAGCATTTCGAACACCTGTTTTGATTTTGTGAAAACTTATAGTATAATCTGGAACTACAGCCAAATCGCTTACCTCACCATTTAGAGGATCCATTCCTGAAGGCACATCAACACTTATTTTAATTCCTTTTGAGTCATTTATAACTTCAATCGCTCTTTTAATATTTGTTTGAAGTTTTCCTTTAATTCCAGTACCTAAAAGACCATCGACAATGATGAATTCGCTGTCACTGGTTTTTGCAACTTCACAGCTGTTAATGTCATCCAAAGTTTTTAAATTGTAAATGTTCAACCTGGACAAGCGAGGTTTCATATTCTCCAAAATTTCCAGGTTTATCCTTGATTGTTCGGAACGGATGTTGTCCTTCAGCATGTAGATGTCAACCTCGTAACCTCTGTTCAAAAGGTATCTTGCTGCAACAAATCCGTCACCACCATTTCCTCCGGAACCGGTAAAAATCACTACCTTGACCGGTTTTGAGAAAGTGTAAACTGCTATTTTACCAACTTCCTCAGCCAGAGACTTTCCCGCAGATTCCATCAAACATAATCTTGATAATCCCAAATATTCACAATTATAGTCTGCTACCATCATATCAATAGGGCGCATAATATCCCACACTTTTACTCTCTACGATAATA
>NZ_CAMJCX010000005.1 GCF_946404245.1 uncultured Methanobrevibacter sp. | reverse complement strand
TTGGGATTGTCATGGCCTGCGGTGCGCGGGTATCGGCTCGAAAGTATTAACATTCCACTCAACAAAGAGTATGTTAAAAAATCGAGAATCCCCAACTTCTTAAAAGTTGGCGGAAGTTCAAATGAATTATTTTTTCCGTTTTTTCTGGTGTTTATTAGGCATATATTCTAATCCCACAACATACATTTCAGAACTTTTTTTACGGGATGATGCAGGTTTGGTTGTTCTCACATGTCTGAATTTGGTTTTAAGTGAATCCAGCATTTCTTTATATTCTGGGCCCTGAAATACTTTCATCACCAGGTTTCCCTTAGGTTCTAGGATATTCTCAGCTATTCCAATAACTGAATATGTCAAATCTATTGACCTCAGCTGGTCGATATTTTTAATTCCGCTTAATGAAGGTGATGCGTCGGACATGACTACCTTTGCTTTTCCGCCGATTATTTCCATAATTTTTTCCTGAACTTCAGGGGTTGTGAAATCTCCTCTCATTCCGTAATAATTCTCTTCATGGAATTTTTTGAATCTGTTTAAGTCAACACCAACGACAAGCCCGTCTTCTCCAACCTTTTCCAAGGCCACCTGTGACCAGCCTCCCGGCGCTGCACCTAAATCGACAACAGTATTTCCTTCTTTGATAATCTTAAATCTTTTATCGAGCTGTTTGAGTTTATATGATGCTCTTGAACGATATTCCTCTTTTTTAGCTTTTTTATAATATGGATCGTTATGCTTTTCCACTTGCCATCTGCTTCCCATTCTAATCCCTCTTAAATTTATCAAAATCCAATGCACTGCAGACTGGTGCTCCAATTTTTACAATCTCCACGTCAACTTCCTTATTGTTTATTTCAAGTAGCATTACTGTTCTGTCTGCAAGTCTTGGTACTATTGGACTTCCCGGATTTATTAACAAAACTCCGTCAGTTTTTTCTATTTTCGGTTGGTGGGAGTGGCCTGAAACCAATATGTCTGCGCCCAACTCTTTTGCCAGGTATACTAATTGCTGTGTGTCTCCTCTTGGGTATACTTCTCCATGAACTACTCCGATTTTCAGACCTTCGGCTTCTATGGTTTTAGCTTTAGGCAGGTTAATTCCATTAGCCCTATCCATATTTCCCTGAACTGCCATCACTGGAGCTATTTTTTCCAGTTCTTCAATGACTCTAAGTGATGTCAAGTCGCCAGCATGTATGATTAAGTCAACTCCTTCAAATGCATCAATGACATTTTGAGGTATTATTCTTGCCCTGTCCGGAATATGTGTGTCTGAAATTAAACCGATTAACATTTTATCTTATCCTTTAAAATTCATGTCTATATTTGTGTGTCATTATTTTTAATGTTAATTAAAATGACAACTATTATAAATTCCCAAAAATATATATAATATTATCATTCTTTTAGGAGAAGGTATAAATGGGAGAAGTTAAAAAGGAAGACATTTTGGATATTTTGGCTAACTATGATAAAGACGAAATCACAATAGCTACTCTTGGAAGCCACACTTCTTTACACATCTTGCAAGGTGCAAAGGAAGAAGGATTCAGAACTGCTATTGTATGTCAAAAAGGTAGAGAAGTTCCATATCAAAGATTTGATGTTGCCGATGAATACATTATCGTTGATGAATTCAAAGACATTGTAAATGAAGATGTTCAACAAAAACTCAGGGATATGAATGCTATTGTTATTCCTCACGGTTCATTTGTTGCATATGCAGGTCTTGACAATGTTGAAGACAAGTTCAATGTTCCAATGTTCGGTAACAGAGATGTACTCAGATGGGAAGCGGAAAGAGACAAGGAAAGAGCACTTCTTGTTGAAGGCGGTGTAAGAATTCCATTCAAATACAACGATCCTTCAGAAATTGACAGGCCGGTAATGGTCAAGTTCCCTGGCGCAAGAGGTGGAAGAGGATACTTTGTAGCATCATCTACTGAAGAATTTGATGCAAAAATTGAAGCTATGAAAGCACGTGGATGGTTAGAAGACAGTGACGTGGAAGCAGCACACATTGAAGAATATGTTTCAGGCTGTAATTACTGTATACACTATTTCTACTCAGCACTTGATGATACTGTTGAATTAATGGGTATGGATACAAGATATGAATCAAGTATTGATGGTTTTGTAAGAATGCCTGCAAAAGATCAATTGGACATTGACTTAAGCCCATCTTATGTAGTAACCGGTAACCACCCTGCAGTAATTCGTGAATCTTTACTCCCTCAGGTATTTGACATTGCTGATAAATTAACTGAAAGTGCTAAAAAATTAGTTGCTCCTGGATTAAACGGTCCATTCTGTATGCAAACATTAGTAAATGATAATTTAGAAGTAATCTGTTTTGAAATCAGTGCAAGAACTGATGGTGGTACAAACACATTTATGGACGGTTCTCCTTACTCCTACTTGACTTATGGTAAACCAATGAGTATGGGTAGAAGAATTGCAGTTGAAATTAAAAGAGGTATAGAAAGAGATGAATTAGAAAAAATAATAACATAAATTTGTTATTATTTTTTAAATATTTTATCGACAAAAGTTTTTTCCTCTTGAGGTTGAACTTTTGCTTTTTTCTTTTTATTTTTGTTTTTTCCTATTTTTTGCTGTTTTTCATATTGCTCTAAAGCTTTTACACGGCTTCTTTTTGTCCATGCACCTACAAAACCGACAACTGCACCAACAATGAGTATGATTAGTGTCACAGTCATGATTCCTGTTTCTGTAAGGAAAAATCCGTCAAATGATCCCATGTATCCTTGGAGGGTTAAAACAACAATTGGTGTTGATGCAAATAAACCCATTAATGTTCCCATTTTCAAATCGTTTTGTCCATATCCTGCATATATGAGTCCTATAGCTGAGAAAGGATATAGCCAATCATTGTACTGGTATCCGAATAGGATAAATGCTGCTGCAATAGCTGCGCCGAATACCAAAGATTTAACATTTATGCCCAAATCATATTTCATTTTATATCTCCAAAAACTTAATTTTCATTTTTAGAAGCTATTGCTCCTCCAACAGCTCCTGTAATTCCCATGACAATCGCATAGTAAATCAATTCACCGATTACTGCGCCAAGGCCGGAAAGTCCTGAGATTGTAAATCCGGTCAATCCTCCAAAAATTCCGAATACGCTACCTCCCAATGTTGCAGCTATAATAAATAGCACTGCAGTGATAATTGTTCCAAGAGCCCCTGCAACTGCCGCATTCCACAGGCCGCCTAAAGCTCCGCTGTGGGCAATGTATCCGGTTATGAATCCAACTATTAACAATCCGATGAATTCATAATGTGAAAAGAATGATTGAACCATTATTGCTAATATGAATCCAATGATAACTGCTTTCCATTTTGTCATGATGTCACCTTTATTTATTAATATTTGTATTTTGTAAATTCATTTAATTTAATGTTTTCATTTTTTTGTTCAATAAATGTCCTTTAATTTGTCTTTAATTTGGTCAAGTATTGCTTGGTGCATTCTTTTTGTAAATTCTCCTTTGTCGTTTTGATTTAAAACATCTAAATATCCTTGTGAAACTAAATTGAATGCAAATGGGCTTGGAATAACTGTATTGATTGTTTTTATTTCCATCTCTTCTCTATCAATCATTTCGATTACTTTAAGTGCATTTTTTATGTCCATGTAGTCTTCGAGAGCTTCCCTTCTGGCTTCGTTTAGGATTGGGAAGTTTTCATCCATGTCCTGCACGAATTTGAGCAATATTTTTCCCCTGACCTGCTGCCGGCCAACGGATTTTGATTCTCCCTTGTATCTTCTAAGGGTCATCAGCGATCTTCCGGCACAATGCCTGAATCTTGAAGCCAATGTTTCAGTTTTGTTCAATGATTTTGTAAGGATTGTCTCGAAATTTTCGGGAGTCAATTCCCTGAATGATTCCAAACCGCCAATTGTGCCGTCAGAGCTTAAATAAAATCCGTTGTCAGATATTGAAATGGTAACGTTAATGTTAAATCTTCTGGCGGCAACGTATGCCACGGCCCGTGAAAGAGCGTCATTTACCTTTCTTCCAAACAGTGAATGGAAAATGACAAATTTTCTTCCTCCAAATCCTTTATAGTATTCAATCAGAAGTCTTTGATTGCTTGGGATATGGGCATATTTGAACTGTTCGACAAAGTATTCATAGATGGAATTTGCCGCAAAGTCATCAACATACAAATATTCATGAATGAACTCCATGATTTCCTCTTTGCTTCTTCGATATCTGAATTTCACATCCATATGTGCCCTAAACCTTTGGATGTCCATTGCAAGGTCAAAAGATAATGGCAATTGCTGTGAAAACCATGATGGGATTGTTGGAGGTCCGCTTGCAGGAGTCACGTTGATTGTCATTCCCTTTCCATAATTGAATCTGTAGGTTCGCCCTCCCAAAACGAATGTGTCCCCTTTCTTCAGCCGTTCCATAAACACTTCTTCGATTTTACCTACAGTTTCACCGTCGCATTTGACAAGCACTCCTGATGAATCCGGTATGGTTCCAATGTTTGTTGAATAAAGCATCCTGGCCAGTTTTCCACGTTTTCCAAAGGTATTCTCCTTATAGTCAATCCATATTTTGGCATAGACGTACCTTTCCTCGAGTTCAGTGTACTCTCCTGCCATGTAACTCAAGACATCCTCATAATCGTCTCTTGTGAGGTCCTTGTAGCAGTAGCTTTTTCTTATCACGTCATATGCATAATCGATGTCCCAAGGATTTTCTATGCTCATTCCGTAGATGTGCTGGGCCAGAACGTCCAAGCAGTTTTTAGGGATGGCAATCTTATCGATTTTTCCTTCTTTGGCGTTTTTAAGCAATACTGAACATTCCACCAAATCGTCACGGTCTGTAACGATGATTTTTCCTCGGGATTTTTCATGGAGTTTGTGTCCACTTCTTCCAATCCTTTGAAGGGCTCTTGCAACTGATTTTGGAGAGTTAATCAGCACAACCAAATCTATGTATCCGATATCTATTCCAAGCTCAAGGGATGTTGATGACACCACAGCCTTTAATTTCCCTTCCTTCAGCTTGTTTTCTGTTTCCAGTCTGACTTCCTTTGAAAGGGATGAGTGGTGCGCCATTATGTTTGTGCCGTTGTAGTGCATAGGATACATTTTCTTTAAGTTGTAGACAAATCGCTCTGTCCCGCTACGGGTGTTAGTGAATATCAGTGTTGTTTTGTTTTCCCAAATCAAATCATCCAATAAGTCATACATTCCAAGGCGGGTGTCCTCTTCGTCTGCAAGCACAATGTCACTGACAGGACACATCACTTCCATGTCAAGTTCCTTCAGGTAGTTTATATTGACAATCTTACAGTTCCGCTCGACTCCATATTCATAGCCTACTAAAAACCTTGCAACTTCATCAATTGGACTGACTGTTGCGGAAAGGCCTATTCTTGTGTAATGGCCAATCAGATGTTGCAGTCTTTCAAGAGATAAGCTTAAATGAACTCCTCTTTTGTTTTCGGCCAATGAATGAATTTCATCAATGATTACATATTTCACATGGCTCAGTTTTTCCCTGAATTTAGGAGCTACCAGTAAGATGGACAATGTCTCAGGTGTTGTAATGAGAATGTGCGGCGGTTTTTTAAGCATTTTTTGTCTTTGGTATTGTGTTGTGTCTCCTGTTCGGACTGCTTTTCTGATTCCAAGTTTTCTTCCGGCAATCTTTTCAATTCCATTTAATGGCTCATCCAGGTTCTTTTCAATGTCGTTGTCCAATGCCTTTAAAGGAGAGATGTAAATGCAGTAAACCTTGTCTTCTAATTTGTCCTTTTCGGCAAGTGTTGTCAGCTCGCTTATTACTGATAGGAATGCTGTCAATGTCTTACCTGATCCTGTTGGTGATGAAATCAGGATGTTGTTTTTCTTGTGGATGTCGATGATCGATTTTTTCTGTGCGGGAGTGAAGTCTTCAAACCGTGAGTTAAACCATTTCTGTACCCATGGGTGCAGGGTTTTTAAAATCTGTTTTTTGGTATAACTTTTGGTCTGCTCTTCAATCATTTCACTCACTCTTTTGAAAAATTTCTAATTTTTAATTTTGTAAAATTTATTATATAATATGATTTGTTTTAATTTTTAGGCATAACTAAATTTAACTGTTCTTCTTTTTATTCTAACCAATTGTGGTGTGGGAGGTTCTATTAATCTTATTAAACATGATTAAGTTTAATTAAATTAAATATGGATAACATTCGTTAATTTTAACTTTTTATTTGAAAAAATTCATTAAAATGATAAATTTTATAAATCAAATAAAACATATTATTATTCATACCATGTGACAAATAACTTACGGGTTATTTGATATGGTGGAGCGTGAAAATATGAATGACTTATTTAATTTAGAAGGACAAGTCGCATTAGTAAGCGGAGCATCCTCCGGTATTGGTGTCGACATGGCAAAAGCATACGCAAGATACGGTGCAAACATAGTAGTTACAGGAAGAAGGAAAGAAAGATTAGATGAAGTCGCAGCTGAAATCAAAGAACTTGGTGTTGATTGTATTGGAGTAGTCTGTGATGTAACCGACACAGAAAGTGTAGAAAACTGTGTAAAAGAAGTCATGGACCACTTTGGAAGAATCGACATCCTCCACAACAACGCAGGTTACGGAGCAACCAAAGAAGCAGAATTATTAACTGATGATGAATGGAACAAAACTGTAGATGTAGACCTTACAGGAACCTTCAAAATGTCCAGAGCTGTTGCTCGTGAAGCAATGATTCCTCAAAAATACGGAAGAATCATCAACACTGCATCCATGTTCGGTTTAGTAGGAACTATGGCAACCCCTACCTCCCCATATGCAGCAGCAAAAGGTGGAGTAGTAAACCTCACCAGACAATTAGCAGCAGAATGGGCAAAATACAACATTACCGTAAACGCAATCTGCCCAGGTACTTTCCCAACTGAACTTACCCGTTCAACCATTGACAATGACGAGTACAAAGCATACACAAAAACTGTTGTACCTGTTGGAAGATCCGGTGTTGATGGAGAATTAGATTCAACTGTTGTATATCTCGCATCACCTAAATCCAGTTACGTAACTGGTCAAGCAATTGCTGTAGATGGTGGATACACCTGTATTTAAATTGAAAAATTATTTTTTCAATTTTCTTTTTTCTTTTTTTTTAAGCAAATATCTTAATTTTCATTGAAATTTTCATATTTTTTGTGAGGGGTATTTATATATTCACAAAAACTAACTTAATATCATGACTAATTTAAGTTTTAATGAAGCTATTAACAATTTATCAGATGATGATGTTAAAGTTAGAAAAGAAGCTATCGAATCATTGGTGGGAATTACCGATGAGGAAGCTATTGAACCATTAATTAAAGCCACTACTGATGAAAACGCTCAAGTCAGATTTAAAGCTGCTGAAATTTTAGGCAGTATGGGGGATGTAGCTGTCGATAAATTAATTGAAGAATTCAAAAATGCTGAAGGAAAAGATAAACGTTTTTTAGCATTTGCACTTAAAGAAACTGAAGATAAAAAAGTTATTCCTTATTTTGTTGAAGCAACCGAAGACGATGACTTTGGTGTAAGAAAAGTTGCAGTACGATCTCTAGGGGAGCTTCAGGCAGATGATGAACTTGATACCATTGCTAAATGTCTGGAAGATGAAGACTGGGGTGTAAAATTAGCTGCAATTCAGGCTTTAGGGGATCTTGCAACTGAAGAGTCCATTGCACTTATTAAACAGGCAAGAAAAGGTGAAGACGATAAGGACTTCAAAAAATCCTGTAATAAGGCAATTAAAAAAGCTGAAAAAAGACAAAAGGCTAAAGCTTCAGGTAAATCAATTGTAAAAGTCATTCCAATGAGTACCATTAAGGAAATGGAAAAAACTAATCTTCAAAAAGCTATTAAAGAATATGAAAGGTATGTAGAGGCAAAACAGCCTAAGGATGCTCCATATAAAAGGCTTTGTGTTCTTTACAGAAAACAGAATGACTATGACAATGAGGTCAGGGTCATAGAAACTGCTATTGAAGTATTTGCTGACAACGATAAAAAACTGCCTTACTTTGAAAAAAGGTTGGCTAAACTCAAATAGTTATTTTTTTAAAACTTCGTAGAGGTCTTCTCTTTTGTTTTTTAAAAGGGGAAGCTCTTCTCTTACTTTTTTTATTTCATCCAAATAGATTTCACAATAGACAATTTCTTCTTCTTGGTCGGCCTCAGCAATAATTTCTCCCCATGGATTTGCAACAATCGAATGGCCGAAACTGTGATAACTTGCATTTTCGTTTAGTGCCGGGGCAACGCCTATGCAATAAACCTGATTGTCCAGTGCACGGGCTCTAAAAAGCAATTCCCAATGTGCAGGGCCGGTTGTCATATTGAATGCTCCAGGATAGAATAACATTAATGCGCCATTTTCAACCATGATTCTTGCAAGTTCTGGAAAACGGATGTCATAGCATATTCCGATACCTATCTTTCCAAAATCTGTTTGGGCTATTGTAAAATCATTGCCTGCAGTCAGCACGTCTGATTCCTTAAATGTGATTTTGTCTTTAACGTCAATGTCAAAAAGATGCATTTTCCTATGTTTAGCTATTATTTCGCCTTTTTGATTGAAAAGGTAAGATGTATTGTACAGTTCGTCGTTTTCCTTTTCGGGGATGGACCCTGCTAAAATATAAACTTGATTGCTTTTGGCTAATTTTGAAATAATATTCAACGTATAACTGTCATTTTCCGCTTCACCATATTCAATAAACTTATCGTTGGAATATGGGCAGTTAAACATTTCCGGCAAGACAATAAAATCAGCATTTTTAGAGCCGGCGGTTATCATTGAACTGGCTTTCATTAGATTTTCTTTTTTATCATCAATAACATTCATCTGACAAAGAGCAAGTTTGAGTTTAGTCATGTTAACACTTAAAAAAATAGAAAAAAGTATGATTTGAATCATACTTAAGCAATATCTGCGGAATTTATCACTTTATTGATATTTTCTGATGTAATTGAATTAATGGAGTCTCCACTTATTTTGAAAACATATAATTCACCATCAGTAAACATTGAAACATATCTTGTGTAGTTACCATCAGCATTTTCTAAAATGATATTTGATCCGTTTCTGCCGTCTAAAGTAACGGTTTCAAGAAGTTCAACTGCATCTCCATTATCTAAAGCGTAGTTGATTCTTTGTTGATTGATATCTTTTAGGGATGTGGCACTACTGCTAATATTATAATGTTCAATAACTGTATTGTTTTCATCCATATAGAATATAGCACTTTCGTGTTCTGAATCAGTGAGATTTACCTGTTCCCAACTTTTAGGATATTTAAATGAAAAATCACCTGCATCATATACGGCCATATCGCCGGTTTGGATAGGTGTTGAAGTATTTTTATTTGATCCAGTCAGGACAATTCCACAAATCACGATTAAAGTAATAAGTAATATTGCTCCAATAATAAGTTTCTTTTCTTTGATAATGTCTATTACGCCTGGTTCATTGGAAGGTTTTTTTACTTTTTGTTTCTCCATTTTTGGTGGTTTTTCCACTTTAGGTGGTCTTTCCACTTCTGGTTGACTATCAAAGATACTTCTTTCTCTTTTAACGGCAACCTTTTGTTTTGGGAATTTAAATCCACAATTTCCACAAACAGGAGCACCATCATAACTAGGATTTCCACATTCAGGACATTTTTTCACAGCCTAACCTCCATTGAATTTACATTTTTATAAAGAATGTATATGTATAATAAGTTTTTTATTTTATAAAAATATATTTATATTCGTGATAATCATGGATGAGAATAAAATTATTAATGTTAATGACATAAATTATGCAGTTTACAAAATAGGTGAGTGGAAAAATAATTATGAAATAAATCAGATTGGTTTATCCACTGAGGTTCCAGTCACTAAAAATACAGTTTTTCATGTTAAAATGTCTATGGATGAAATCAGGCATTCTGAATTTTCAATTTCCGATAAAAAAGTCAATGGGTTTGTAGCTATTTCATATCAGTTAAATCCAAAACTTCAGGAAATGGAAATCGATGATATTATTGCACTTGAAAAAGAGGAATATGATAATATTATAACTGAATTGGATGGTTTGGAATTATTGGATGAAGATGACACAATTCCTCTTGAAAATGATGATTATCTCATTTACAAATTAGAAAAAGAGTGTCATGTCACAACTTCAATTCCTGCAAATGATTTCACCAAAGAGTTCCATGCCAACGAACTTAAAAAAATTGAAGATGCATTGAACTAGAATGCATCCAATGTTACTTTTTTATCTCTTTTCAACTCACGAGGAGGTTCGATTGAAACAAATTCAATGCCTTCTTCCTCAATCATCTCTTGAGCATCTTCCATAAGTGATGGTGCGACAAGCAAACCTCTTATTTTTTTCTTTTGGGCTTGACATTCTTTTAGATAGTCATTTTCAGTATTTTCAAAGTCCTGAAGATATCTTTTAAGCTGTTTTACTGCATTAACGCCTGCTTTTCGTGCTTTCAATTCCAATATCATCAGGTTATTGTCACGGTCTTTTCCTAAAATGTCAATAAATCCGTGTTCTACGCTGTATTCTCTTGCAGTTGGTGTAAAACCTTCTTCAATCATATGGGGTTTTTCCATAATCATGTCGCCCATATCCTTTTCGTATCCTGCCTGCTCAAGCTCTTCAAAGTCCTCAATATTGGCGAAATTGATAAAGTGAATCTTTTTAATCTCAACTGTCAACAGTTCCTTTGGTGTTCTTCTGTGACTTTCTAAAAAGAGATTGTCGTTTTTGATATAGCTTCGGGTTCTTGATTTTGGAGGTTGCCAATTTACCGGTTCAACCTTTTTTTCCTGATGGATTAAAAATGCGCCATCCGGTTTAACCATGATTATACGTTCTCCCCAGTTCAATTCACTTAATGCACGACCTTCATAGTTAACTTTACAGCATGCAAAAATAAGTATTGTTGCTTTTTTTCTTAAAGCCTCCTGAACTAAATCGTATGCTTCATCACAACTGGGTTTTTCTAATATTTTATATTTCATCACAATAACATTGTTTAGTTTAATTTAAATATTTTGTTTTTTCAATATATTAGTTAATGGAGGGGATTTAAATTTTCGATGATGAATTTTTTGAAAATAAAAAAGAGGACTTTATAATGGATTCTTTTAAATTTCAAAATGGCGAAGTCCTGAATGATGTTAAAGTTGAATATATGACTTATGGAACTCCAAAATATGACGAAAATGAATTAATCAACAATGCAATTCTTTATTGCAGCGGTTCTTTAGGAAGCTTTGCAGGGGTTAATAAAATTTTACCGTTGACCTTTTCAAAGTGTCCTTTTGACAGTGATAAGTATTTCTTTATTAGCTTAACTGCTCTAGGCTCTTCAGGGTCATGTTCTCCATCACAAACAGGATTGAAAAATAAATTTCCGAAATACAATATGTTGGATGTTGTAAATTTCCAAAAACAGTTTTTAGCTGAAAAATTTGGAATTAATCATGTTTTAGGTTTGATCGGCAATTCCATGGGAGGTTTTGTGGGATTGACTCAAGCTATTGAATATCCTGATTTTCAGGATTTCATAATCACTGGAGTGAGCAGCTACAAGGTTGCAGGTCATGATTTCATTCTTTCAAGATTTGTGGATGAGATTATAGAATCTGATTCTGATTATGCGAAAGGAGAGTTGACCTATTCATTGATAAGGACATTAAGAATTGCTTGTCTGGCCGAATTCAACTTCGGACTTTCCAAAGAGGCATTGAGGGCGAAAACAAACGATGAATTGAGCTTTGAATTTGAAGAATTTGGAAATGAGATGATAGAAACCGACATTTATGATTTGAAATACTGCAATGCGGCCAGCATGAACTTCAATGTGGAGGATGACTTAGATAAAATCACATCCAAAGTGCTGATAATTTCATGCAAGCAGGACCCTCATTTCCCTCCGGAACTTGACGGCATTCCAATGGCCGAAATGATTGAAGATTCTGAATTGATTGTAATGGATTCTGAATTGGGGCATTTGTGCTTCAATGAACTTGAAAACATATCCTATGAATTAAATGAGTTTATGGAGAATTTTGATGATAGTTAAAATCTCAAACTATGGAAAAACCGATGATAAAAATTTCATTGAATATCTGGTCAATGGCTTGTCTTCAGACCAGAGGGATTTTTTGAATGAAAATCTTGAAGAGGAAACTGAAATCGATGGAGAGTCATTTAAATTAAAAATGTACTTTGATGACCAATTATATCCGTTTCAAAGCGATGTTGCCAAATTTAGAATGGAGGATTTCATTGCACGTGAAGAAATTGAGATGAACATATTTTTATCAAGTTTTTTAGATGATATGTGATTATGTAACATTATTTTTATTTGTTGAATAATTTCAATAATTTTTATATATGTGAATAGTTTAATATAATATTTAGGTAAGTATGAATTTTAATTTAGAATATGATACTTATATTATGGATTCATTTGAATTCGAATCCGGAAGAATTTTAGAGAATGTCAATGTTGAATATTGGGTTGGAGGGTCGCCTAGATATGATGCTGATGGCAATATCGTTAATGCAGTCATATATTTCCCAAACTTTAAGAATGAAAACTCTATTCTGCAGCAATTTCATAATCAAATTTTAGACGAGTTCACCGATGAGTATTTTTTTATTAAAATAACTCCTCTTGGAGTCCCGAATTCATGTTCTCCCTCTTCAACTGGTTTGAAATATCAGTTTCCACAGTATACCTTAAAAGACAGGGTTAACTTTAAAAGACAATTTTTAAAAGAAAAATTTGACATTGGGAAGGTATTGGGCCTTATTGGTGAGAGGGTAAGTGGATTTGAAGTCTATACATGGGCATGCGAATATCCTGATGAAATGGAGTTTATTATTAATTTAAACACTACTTTTAAAACATATGGGTACCGTTATGTTCTTTTAAATGTTGCAGATTCAATATTGGATTCTTCCGAGGATTTCTATAGCGATGAATATTCTGTTTCCCTATCGAAGCTTATTGTAATGATTATGAGGTTAATGTTTTTAGGCAATTTTCCAAAAAAGGTCTTTGAAGAATTTTCAAATGATGAAATTGATGTTATAATGGAGGATTATGTTGATGAAGGGTTATTCATTGATATTTATGATTTCAAATCACGTAATGACTGTCTTTTGAGATATGATGTTTTTGATAAGTTGAAAGATATTAAGGCAAAATCATTAATTATGGGTTCTTCTGACTATTTGTATTTCAATAATGAGAATGATATCCTGCCTTTAAAGGACATTATTGAAGATTCAAGAGTATTGGTTTTTAGTGATAAGGAAAATTTTTATGATGAGCATGATTATTCAGATATGGGTTCTGAGATAATTTCCTTTTTAAAGCAGTTCCAATAACGCATTAAACTCTTATTTAATAATATTTATAAAATTTTTTTAATTTAATAAACATTTTTCTGCTATTGTCATATAATGTTTACTTATTTTGGGATATTGGTAATTTTTATATATTTTGAATTAGATATTATGTTACAAATAGGTTAGGTGGCTGCTGTGGTGTTCGATGAGTCATTTTTGGGATATGGTAAATATAAATTTGATGAATTTAAATTTGAAAATGGGGATGTTCTTGAAGATGTTAATGTGGAATATAACATAATCGGCACTCCAAAATATGATGATGATGGAAACATTGTAAATGCGGTTGTTTATTGCCATAATTTCAACGGATCATGCTCTTCAATTAATAACTTATATCAAATTACAGCTGACGGCGCTCCATTTGATAAAAATGAATATTGTCTCATTTCCATTTCTGCTTTAGGTTTTCCAGAATCCTGTTCCCCATCAACCACTGGTTTGAAATATAAGTTTCCCAAATATACAGTTTTGGATGTTGTAAATTTTAATAGGCAATTTTTACATGAGTTTTTAAACATTAATCATGTGTTAGGCGTATGTGGGGTAGGATTAGGAGGATATTCCGTTTACACCTGGGCATGCGAATATCCTGATGAGATGGAATTTATCATGGTCTGTGACAGTTCCTATAAAACTAACGGCTATAGATATGTAATCACAAGAGCTGTAGACAGCATCATCGAGTCATCTGACGGATTTTATGATGACGCTTATGACTATTCGTTATCAAAAACTATGGTTTCCATTTATAAATTATTATACTCATTTTATTTTTCTAAAAAGGTTTTTCAAGAAATGTCCAATGACCAAATTGACGTTTTAATGGACGATTATGTTGACGAAGGTTTGTTCACGGATATTTATGATGTTAAATTTGCCAATGATATCATTCTGAATTTTAATATTGAAGAAAAATTGGGTGATATTAAGGCAAGGGCATTAATTTTCGGTAATGAAGATGATTTATATTATTCTTCTGAGGATGATACAATTCCTTTAAAAAATCTTATTGAAAATTGTAAAGTGGTTCTGTATAAGTCCAGGAGAGATCATACTGGATATGAGGATTATTCAGTGATGTTTGATGAATTCTGGGGATTCTTGAAAGATTTTAAAAAATAGAAAAAAATAAGCTAGATGTACTAGCTATTTTGATGCGTTAAGCATGTGTTCGACGGCTTTTCTTGATTTGTCTGCAATATCCTTAGGCAGAACAACTTCAGGTTCCTCATTAACGAGAGCGTCTCTTATTTTTTCTAAGGTGTGAAGTTTCATTGTTTCACATATTGCCCCTTCAAGGAGAGGATACAGTTTTTTGCCTGGAACTTCGGAGTTTATTCTTGTAATCATGTCGATTTCAGTTCCGATAACAAACTCTTCCTTATCGCTTTCGGCAATGTATCTTAACATTCCTCCGGTGGACATTACTTTGTCACATGCATTTTGAACCTTTATGTCACATTCAGGGTGACAGATGATTTCCGCATTAGGGTATTGTTCCCTTTTAAGCTCAACGTCTTCTATATGGAATAATCTGTGAACGTAGCAGTGACCGTCCTTTGGAACAGGAATGATTTTCTTGTCTATTTTTGCAGCAACATGAGTTCCAAGGTTTTTATCAGGTCCAAACAGTATTTTATCATGAGGTAGGCTTTCAGTAACTTTGACTGCATTTGCTGATGTACATAATGTGTCTGCATGCTGTTTTGCTTCTGCAATACTGTTTACATAAAGGATTACTCCAGCATCAGGATGTTCCTCCTTAGCCTTCAGCAATTCCTCTTCAGGCAGCATGTGTGCCATAGGGCATTCCGCTTCAAGAGTTGGAATCACGATTTTTTTATCGGGGTTTAGGATATAAGCAGTTTCAGCCATGAAATCTACACCGCAAAAGACCACTAAATCTTTATCGTCAATTTCAGATGCTTTAATACATAATTCCAGTGAATCTCCAAGAAAATCAGCTATTTCTTGAACTTCTTTTGGCTGATAATTGTGTGCCAATATAATTGCATTCTTTTCTTCTTTAATTTTCAAAATTTCTTCTTGAAGTGAATTCATATTACTCACCTACTTTTTCTACATATTTTCTAATTTCATTAGTGATTATTAATTTATATTCATCTTTTGTTTTATATTCTTTTATCCAAAATGATACTTTAACTTTACTTTCTTCAAAGGTTATCTCCTTTGCAAAAACTTCAGGTTTTGGATTTTCAGCGACCCCATCATATGAGCTTATTTTTTCAATGATGTATTTTGAGAAGTCTTCAATGTCAATACTCGGTTTCAAACCTGTATGGATATCAATCCTGTACTTTTCAGGTTTTTTATATTGTAGATATGTATTGTTTGTCAGTGTGGAGTTCGGAACATTGATTCTAACTCCCAAATCATTCACAATCACTGTTGATCTGAGGAAAATCCTTTCAACATATCCTTTCTGGTTGTTGATTTCAATGGTTTGTCCAACCTTGACGCTTTTTCCAATAATCAAAATGATTCCTGAGAACAAATTGGAAATAATGTCTTTTGCAGCAAAACTCACTGCTATACCCACTATACCTACGCTCAGCAGGGTTCCCGCCACATTGATTCCAAAGAATTGTAAAATGACCATCAATGCAATAAAATAAATTATATATGTTATTATGTCCCGAATGAGGTATGTTGCGGTCATGTCATCTTGGAACCTTTCCATTTTATTCATTGAGAATGCAACGAACCGAGTAATCGCTAATGTAATTATAATGACAATTATGATACAGATAAATGTCAATGTAGCATCGTCGAATGTTGTTGGAATATACATAATCATCTGACCTCTACTTCTAAAAAGTCATATGCCATTTCAGTATTTTCAAATACTTCCTGGGCTTCTTTTAACAGGACTTTGGAGTAACTTTCACCATATCTTGTGCTTATATGAGTGATAATAAGTTTTTTGCTGTTTGACTCTTTTGCAACGTATGCGGCCTCTGCCGCTGTTGAATGAGCATGCTCTTCAGCATTTTGGGCTTCCTCTGAGGTAAATGTTGACTCATGGATGAGCAATGTGCTGTCCTTTGCAAATTCAATCATTTCCTCACAAGGCCTTGTGTCTCCGGAATAGGTTATTTTGATTCCTTTTCTAGGTTCTCCAAGAACCTGTTCAGGCTTAATGATTCTGCCGTCAATTTCAACTTCCTCTCCGTTGTGGAGCTTTCCAAAAGCAGGACCTACTGGAACTCCTAGCTCTATTGCCTTTTCACGCAGGAATCTCGGTTTTTTCTTCTCCTCTATTGAATATGCAAGGCAGGGAACGTTATGTCTGACTGACTGGCATCTGATGATGTATTCGTCAGTTTCTTCAATAGTTCCGCTTTCGATTTCAATAAAATCAATTGGGTAATCTATTTTACAGTAGCCTAAGCTGAAGATTGCATTTTTAAGTTGCTGCAATCCTTTAGGGCCATAAATTGTTAGCTTTTCTTCTCTTCCAAGCAAACCTAATGACTGTATCAATCCTGGAAGGCCTAAAATGTGGTCGCCATGAAAATGGGAAATAAATATCTTTGACACTTTCATAGGACTTACTTTTGTACTGAGCATCTGTTTTTGGGTTCCTTCCCCACAGTCAAATAGCATAACATCTCCAAAGGCCTTCAAGGCAATTGAAACCTGATTTCTTTCCTTGGTATGGACTGCTGAAGATGTTCCTAAAAATATTATTTCCATATAATCACTAATTTATATTATAAGATAAATATATATTTTAATCAATTATTAAATTTTAGGTGATTTTTTGGATAGAATTATTCGCTACATGTTGGAAGAGGACGAAGGTTTCGGTGACATTACTTCAAATGCGGTTGTTGAAAAGGGAAAGGAAATATCTGCTCAGATAGTTTCCAAAGATGAGGGAATTTTAGCAGGAATGGATGTAATTCGTGAAGTATTTGAGGAGTATGGAATTAAAGTCAAATTCTGGTTAACTGACGGGACTCGAATATCCAAAAACGATCTGTTAATGTCAGTTGCAGGGGATGCAAGGACAATTCTGTTATTGGAGAGAACAGTCCTGAACTTGTCCATGAGAATGAGTGGCGTTGCAACAGCTGCAAATCATTATGTTGAGTTAGTGAAAGATTATGATGTAAGGGTTGCAGGAACACGTAAAACCTCACCTGCAATCGCTAAATTCGACAAATATGCATTGGGCGTTGGCGGTGCAGACACTCACCGTTTCAGTCTTGATGACATGGTTTTGATTAAGGACAACCACATTGCCGCCTGCGGAACTCCTCTTGAAGCACTGCTAAAGGCAAAATCCAATGTCAGCTTTTCCAAAAAAATAGAAATTGAAGTGGAGACACTCGATGATGCTGTGGAATGCGTGAAAAACGGTGCTGATATTGTAATGCTTGACAATATGTCTCCTTCCGAGGTAAGTGAGGTAATCGGCAAATTAAATGAGTTGAACATTCGTCAAAGTTCACTGATTGAAGTTTCCGGAGGAATAACTGACAAAACAATTGTCGAGTATGCAAAATTGGGCGTTGACATCATATCAATCGGTGCTCTGACACACTCCTCAAGAAGCCTTAACTTCAGCATGAAATTCTGATTATAACCTTAATTTCAATACTTCCTTCAGCTCTTCGTTGGTCATTTCGGTAAGGAATGTTTCATCGTTGCTTATTGATTTGGCCGCTAAATCGGTTTTATGTTTGCTTATGGCGTCAATGGTCTCTTCCAGAGTTCCTTTGGTGATGAACCTGTAAACCATCACATCTTTGTCCTGACCTATCCTGTGAACCCTGTCTGTAGCCTGGTTTTCAACTGCAGGATTCCACCACAGGTCATAGTGGATGACATTTTGGGCAGCGGTTAAGTTCAAACCTGTTCCTCCAGTCTTAAGGGTCGCAACAAAAATTTTGTAGTCATCATCTTCCTGAAATGCATCTATGATTCTTGTTTTTTCCTTAAGTGTCTGTGAGCCGTGTAAAAAGAGAACTTCCTGCTTGAACTTTTTCGAAATCAGTTCCTGAATCAGTTTGCCCATCTCGACGTATTGGGTAAATATTATGACTTTCTCATCATTTGCAAGAATGTTTTCCAAAATATTTACCAAAAGCTCCATTTTTCCGGATTCGTTAATTTTTGGATTTTTGATGGCTAAAAACTGTGCAGGATGATTGCAGGTTTGTTTTAGAGCAGTCAGTATCTTTAAAATTATTCCTTTTCTTTGAATTCCTTTTGAATTTTCAATATCGAAGAAAATCTCTTCCAGGATTGCGTTATACAGTTTAACCTGCTTTTTGGATAATGTGCAGTAGATGTCATTGGTGAATTTTTCCGGAAGTTCATCTTTAATGTCGTCGTCAGTTTTCAATCTTCTTAAAACGAATGGTTTGGCTATTGTCTTTAGCTCATGGATTGTTTCCTCATCTTCCAGTTTTTCTATTGGGATGACGAACTGCTTTTTGAAACTATCCTTTGTGGATAGATATCCCTTGTTTGTAAAATCGAATATTGACCAGTAGTCCATCAGCTTGTTTTCTATTGGCGTACCTGTCAGTGCAACTTTGGATCTTGCATTAACGCTTTTAATCGCTTTTGTCTGCTCTGTATTTGGATTCTTGATGTTTTGCGCCTCGTCAATGACACATAAAAACCATCGCTCATCCAGAAACATGTCCAAATCAAGTCTGACAACACCGTAGGAAGTCAAAATGATGTCATAGTTCTCCAAAGGATAGCTTCTGTTTGATCCGTGATAAATAAAATAAGTCAGCTCCGGTGTGAATTTTTTGATTTCGTTTTCCCAATTGGATATTAAAGTTGGCGGCACGATAATCAGTACGGTCTTATCCTCCAGGAGATCTTTCTCTTTATAGTAAAGAATTGCGGAGAGCACCTGTATTGTTTTTCCAAGCCCCATATCATCGGCCAGTATGCTTCCAAATCCATATCTGATATTTTGAACCAGCCATGAATAGCCTATTTTTTGGTAGGGTCTGAGTTCACCGGTTAAAGATTCTGGAACATCATATAATGTTGGTTTAGCGATTAATTTCTTAAATTTGGCAAAATCTTTAGTATTTAGGTGTTTTTTAATAAGGTCCTGGCTTTCCAAATCCATTTTTTTACTCTCATTATTTTGATATTAATATATTGAATGATTTGAATTAAATATATTGGTGTGGTTGGTAAAAAAATAAAAAAGGGATGAAATTATTTTTTTATCTTAATTCCATCTTCAAAAGCGGTTCCGACAACTTCTCCAACAATTCTGTAGGTTTTTCCAATTGAATCGTAGACGATTGGTTGTAATTTGTCTACTGAAATGTTTCCTTCATCATCTAGGATTGATTCGTCTGCTGAGATATTTACAATTTCACCAATTATGTGCATTTCCCCTAAATCATTCTCATTCATTTCAACCAATTTGCATTCTGCAGTTAATGGGTACTCAGCAATTATAGGGGCATCTACATTTTCTGCTTTTTCAACATTTACTTCCGCTTCAGCAATTTTGTCCACAACGTTTCCAGAAAATAGTCCGAAGTAGTCGGATATTTCCATTGTGTCTTTTGTGGCATAGCTTACTGTAAATTCTTTTTTGACTTTGATATTTTTCAAGGTCTTTTTTTCCACTTCCGGAAGTCCTATGTTGATTGCAATATGTTTGGGTCCGCATTGACCTCCCCAAGCGATATTCATTACATTTGCGTTTCCTTCTTCGTCATATGTTCCAATCATCAAGACTGGGAGTGGAGTTACTATTGAATCTTCAAAATTTTTTCTCATTTTTTCATCTCCTTTGATAAGATATTTAAAAAATCACTATAAATATTTTGGTATGCATAAAAATTCTAGATTAAAAAATATTCAAATATTTTCTAATAAATTTGTAAAAAACAATAATTTAATAATATAGTAAAACAATATATATTAAAGATAGAGATTTATATTTTTTTTATAATGGTGATTTAATGGTAAAAATAGCTAAATTAGCTTTGGAAGATGGTACTATTTTAAAAGGTGAAGCGTTCGGTTATGAAACCACCAAATTGGGAGAACTTGTTTTTTCCACAGGTATGGGAGGTTATACCGAATCCTTGACTGACCCGTCTTTTAAAGGAGAAATTTTAATGTCCACTTACCCGTTAGAAGGTAATCACGGTGTAAGTGAAGAGTGGTATCAATCTGACAAGATTCAGGTTGAAGGATTTGTCTGTCGTGAAGTTTGCCGTGAAGTTTCCAATTGGGGACCTCAGAAAACTCTTGACGAATTCCTAAAAGAATTTAAAACTCCCGGAATAAGTGGAATCGACACTCGTGATTTGACCTTAAAAATCAGGGAAAGAGGTTCACTTAAAGCAGCAATAACAACTGAAGATATTGATGATGATAAATTGCTTGAAATGGCAAGGTCCCAACCAAGCATTGAGGATATTGACGTTGTTCCTTTGGTTTCAACCAAAGAAATTAAAGTGTTCAATGAAGATGCAGATAAGAAAGTTGCTTTAATCGACTGTGGAGTTAAGAAGAATATCATTAACTCATTTTTAGAAAGGGACATTGGTGTAGTGTTGTTCCCTTATGATACTGATTATAAAACTGTTTTGGATTACTCCCCAAGTGGTTTGATGATTACCTCAGGACCTGGAAATCCTGACAGGGTAACCGAAACAATCGAAACCATGAAAAAACTGTCCAACAGATTGCCAATTTTCGGAATCTGTATGGGTCAGCAATTGATAGCTAAGTCTTTCGGTGCAAGATCATACAAGATGAAATTCGGTCACCGTGGAGAAAATCAGCCGGTTAAAGACTTAAAAACCGGAAATGTATTTATCACTTCACAAAACCACGGATTCACAATTGATAAGGAATCTCTAAAAGAAACAGACTTAGAATTAGCTCAAATTAACTTAAATGATGGAACTCCAGAAGGTGTTTCCCACAAGGAATTGCCTCTCAAATGTATTCAGTACCACCCTGAAGCAGGTCCTGGTCCAAACGATACAAGAAGTATTTTTGATGAGTTCAGTCAAATGATGGATGATTATTAAAAAAATTAAATGAGGATTACAAATGCCAGTTGATAAGGATATTAAAAAAGTATTGATTATTGGTTCTGGACCTATTCAAATTGGACAAGCTGCAGAGTTCGATTATTCAGGTTCACAAGCATGTAAATCATTAAGAGAGGAAGGTATTGAAACAGTACTCGTTAACAGTAATCCAGCTACAATCCAAACTGATATTGATATGGCAGATACTGTTTATACCGAACCGCTGACTCCTGAAGTCGTTGCAAAAATTATAAAAGAAGAAGAAATTGACGCTATTTTACCAACTATGGGTGGACAAACCGGATTGAACATTGCAACAGGACTTGGAGATTTAGGATTACTCGAAGGAATCAAAGTATTGGGTTCCGACGTTCAAACTATTAAAGATGTGGAAGACCGTGACCTCTTCGCAAATCTGATGGATGAAATCGGGGAGAAAATTCCAAAATGTCATGCTGTCGAAAGTGTGGATGCAGCGCTTGAAGCAGTAAAAGACATAGGATATCCGGTAATTGTCAGACCTGCATTCACATTAGGTGGAACCGGTGGTGGAATTGCACACAACGAAGAGGAATTAATTGAAATCGCAAACCACGGACTTGATATGAGTTTCATCAACCAGGTTCTCATTGACGAATCAGTTCTCGGATGGAAGGAAATCGAATTTGAAGTAATGAGGGATAAGGAAGACACCTGTATCATTGTATGTACCATGGAAAACATCGACCCTATGGGTATCCACACAGGAGACAGTGTCGTAGTCGCTCCGATTCAAAACCTATGCGATGAAACCATTCAAAAAATGCGTGACGCATCAATCAAGATTATCAGAGCATTGGGAATTCGCGGTGGATGTAACATTCAGTTTGCATTAAACCCTGAAACCGATGAATACAAAGTTATTGAAGTAAACCCTCGTGTATCAAGAAGTAGTGCACTCGCTTCAAAAGCGACAGGTTATCCTATTGCAAAAATCTCATCAAAAGTTGCATTGGGAATGACATTGGATGAAATCAAAAACGACATCACCAAGGAAACCCCTGCATCTTTCGAGCCTGCAATCGATTATGTTGTAATCAAAATTCCAAGATGGCCATTTGACAAGTTCAAAGGAATCAGCCGTGAAGTCGGTGTTCAGATGAAAGCAACCGGAGAGGTAATGGCTATCGGAAGGACATTTGAAGAAGCGTTCCAAAAAGCGTTAAGATCACTTGACATGGGCTTCGACGGATTTGAATATGTGGACTACACTGAAGAAGACCTTGCACATCCTACCGATTTAATCTATTTCCAAATTTATTCAGCCATAAAAGACGGAATGGATATCGATAAGATTAGGGAACTTACAAAAATCGATAATTTCTTCCTGTACAAAATCAGAAACATCGTAAACTTTGAAAACGATGTTACAGCAGAAAAATTGGATGATGAGTTCTACTTAAGAAAAGCAAAACAATTAGGATTTTCAAATAAAAGACTCGCTACATTGGCCGGTCAAACTGAAGAGTACATCAGAAACCTGCTTTCAAGATACAACATAAAACAATCATATAAGATGGTAGATACCTGTGCTGCTGAGTTTGAAGCTAAAACTCCATATTATTACAGTAGTTACGATGTCGGAAATGAATTGGTATCAACCACCAAAAAGAAAGTTGTAATTTTAGGAGCAGGTCCGATCAGAATAGGTCAGGGTATTGAGTTCGATTACTGCTGTGTACATTCATCTCTCGCTTTAAAAGATGATGGAATCGAAACAATATTGATCAACAACAACCCTGAAACCGTAAGTACAGATTATGACATTTCAGATAAGCTTTTCTTCGAACCATTGACATTTGAAGATGTTATGGGCGTAATCGAGCAAGAAAAACCTGACGGCGTAATTGTGCAGTTCGGTGGTCAGACTTCCATTAACCTTGCAGTGCCGCTGGCAAATGCTGGTGTAAAAATCCTGGGAACTCCGTATGAAAGCATTGACAGAGTAGAAGACAGGGAACTTTTCGCTGAACTTCTGGAAAAACTCCACATTCATCAAGCAGCATATGGAACAGCTAACTCTTTTGAAGAGGCAAAAGAGATTGCAGAAAGAATCACATTCCCAGTTCTTGTACGTCCGTCATATGTTATCGGTGGAAGAGCAATGGAAATCGTTTATGACGTTAATGAGCTTGAGGAATATATGAAAGAAGCTGTTAAAGTTTCACCGGACCACCCGATTTTAGTGGACAAGTTCCTCGAAGACGCAATAGAATTGGATGTCGACCTTTTATGTGACGGTGAAGACGTATTCATTGCAGGAATCATGGAACACATTGAAGAAGCTGGTGTTCACTCCGGAGACTCTGCCTGTGTAATACCTCCTCAAACCATTCCTGAACATATATTGGATACCATTCGTGAAAATTCAACCAAATTGGCATTGGAACTCGATGTTAAAGGTTTAATGAACATTCAATATGCGGTCAAACTTGATGAGGAAATGGTTTACATTATTGAAGCAAACCCACGTGCAAGTAGGACAGTTCCATTCGTAAGTAAAGCTATTGGCGTGCCACTTGCTAAAGTTGCTACCTGGATTATGGATGGAGCAAAACTCAAAGATTTCAACTTAACAAAAGAAATTAAAATTGATCATGTGGCTGTTAAAGAGTCAGTATTCCCATTCCTGAAATTGCCTGAATCAGATACTGTTTTAGGGCCTGAAATGAAATCCACCGGTGAAAGTATAGGTATTGATGAAAACTTTGGAATGGCATTCTATAAATCACAGCTTTCAGCAGGCATGGAATTGCCTAAGGAAGGTAAAATATTTATGAGTGTCAAAGAATCTGACAAGAAAAAAATCAGGCCAATCGCTGAAAAGGCAGCTAATTTAGGATTTAAAGTCATGGCCACTAGCGGAACAGGAGATGCAACCGGACTTAAAGAAATTGAAAAAGTCAAAAAAGTGTCTCAAGGCTCCCCTAACATCAGGGATGCAATTTTAAATAAGGAAATTGATTTGATTATCAACACCTCTGAAGGTAAACAATCCGCTCAAGACGGTTACATCATCAGAAGATTAGCTATCGAACTTGGTATTCCTTATGTTACTACATTGGCTGGTGCAAGAGCAGCTTTAAATGCTATTGCGGCTGTACAAGACAGTGAACTTAACGTAAAATCATTAAACGACTATGCAGATGGAGAATAATTTTTCTCTATCCTTATTTATTTTTTTTGAGTCTGTAAAGTTTATAGGCTTATTTTAATTGCCATACAGATATTCTTTAATATTAATACCGCAGGAAGGACATTCCTCTTCACCAATTTTTAACCTGCTTTTACATTTAGGACAGAAGTTAAGTTGCACCTTATACTCCTTGCTTTGATCAATAAGGGCATTGACCTCAATTTTTTCGGTAATGTTGCTTTTCAGAACGCTTTTGTCCCAGTCATTGTCCATCAGAAGCTTTTTGTAATAGAACGCTTCAGTCATTGTGTCATAATAGCCGATTATGTCGTCCATTCTTTTGATATAAAAACCTCTGACTTTATGGTCAAAAAGGATTTCCCCTTCCCTTTCTTTCTTGTTTACCTTGGTTCCTTTTATACGTCCTTTCGGTCGTTTTTCAGGAAATGGGGGCAATTCCATGTTTTCATACTTGTTTTCAAGGTCACATTCAACAAGAAGGTCATAGTCAAAGTTACAAAAAAACAGTGCGTCCCTTTCATATAATGCGTCAGATAATTTCCTGAACTCTCCATAATCTTTATTATTATGTTTAACTCTGTATACATCACCGGTTTTTACAATGTTCCTGTAGAAGTATCTTATTTCCTGAGAGTTAATAGAAATCATCTCCTTATGTTAAAAAAACGAAGTAGTAATTTAGTGTATTTCGACTTAATTATTACTTATGTAATATTATTTTTTTTCAATTAAATATAGTTAATGAAAAATTATTTTAATTAAAAAAATTAGATTCTACTTTAATGTTTACTATAGCTAATGGAATCATTTTAAAATGTCAAGATTTAGTTCCATCCAGAGAAAATATCGTTGTAGAAGATGGCAAAATCATTGAAATCTCAAAAGAATCAGCTGAAGGAAAGATTATTGATGTTGAAGGTGCTGTAGTTTGCCCTTCATTTATAAATGGCCATATGCATATCGGTGATTCCATAATTAAAGATGAAGGATACTCCCTGTCATTAAGTGAGATGGTAAAGCCTCCAAATGGGGTGAAGCATAAGGCACTGGCCAATGCAACCGATGACGAGCTGATTGATGCCATGAAGCAATCCATGTGGGATATGGTCCGCTCAGGAACTACACATTTCATCGACTATCGTGAGGGAGGCATTGATGGAATCAAGCTTTTAAAGAAAGCCAGCAAGGACATTCCAATCAAACCAATTATTTTAGGTCGTGATGACAGTTTTTACGGTGATGATCCTGATTTGGGCAAAGTCAGAACAGCTATTCGTAAAATTTTGAAAATTGCCGACGGTATTGCGCCAAGCGGTTTTGGCGAGATAACTGAAGATGTGGCAAGGATTATTGTTGAGGAATGTGAAAAGCAGTCAAAAATATCATCAATCCATGTTGCGGAATCCGAATCCAATCAGATAGAATCCCTGAATAAGTTTAATAAAACAGAAATAGAAAAGGGTGTAAAAAATAATTTCTCCCAGTTGGTGCACCTGACCAATCCCAAACGCAATGACCTGGAGTTGGCATCAAATTCATCTTCAAATGTTGTGGTGTGTCCAAGGGCAAACGCAACATTGAATGTTGGGGTTTGCAGATTAAATGAAATGCTTGGTCTTGGAATGAAACCGTTGCTTGGAACAGACAACGTAATGTTGAACTCACCGAACATGCTCAGGGAGCTGGAATTCAGTTTAAAACTGATGTCAGTTTATTATAACTCTTATATTGATCCTAAACAGTTGCTGCAAATGGCAACAACTAACATTTGTAGCCATAAAATTAATGAAATCGTTCAAAAATCTGTGATAGATGAGGGAAATTTTGCAGAATTTGCAATTTTCAAATCTTTTTCTAAAAATCCTTACCTTAATATATGCAATCGCAGTGAAACGAAAAATATATTATATATCATTAATAAAAAATGTATTGTATAATATCATGGATAGTAAATCTATATATTATGGGAGATGTTAATGATGTATAAAAAAATATTGGTCCCTACAGATGGGTCAGAATTTGCAAAAAAAGCTCAAAAACACGCTTTATACTTGGCAGGTGTTAGTGGAGCTGAAATAGTCGCTGTGAGTGTCACAGAAAACAATTTTGTTAACGGACTTCCATTAGATGATGAAGTATACCAGTTAAATCAAGTCTTAAAAGAGAGATCAGAAGAGAATCTTGCAGAATTTGACAAATTAAACGTGGATGATATAAAAGTGTCTCATGTTATTAAAGAAGGTTCTCCTGCGAAATGTATTTTGGAAGTTGCAGTGGAAGAAGATATTGATTTAATAGTGATGGGTAGTTCAGGTAAATCTGGTTTCGATAGATTTATTATGGGCAGTGTAGCAGATAAGGTTGTAAACTCAGCCAAATGCGCAGTGCTTGTGGTCCATTAATTATTATGTTTTATTTTTATATTTGTTAAAAAAGGTGTTTTTATGTTAGTTAAAAGAACAATGTCTAAAAATGTAGTAAGTGTTTCCGTACCAGGTAACAGAGAAAAAGTTTTAGACTTAATGAGAAAAGAAAACAAAGCGGTACTTCCTGTAGTTAAAGAAGATACTGATATTTTAGTAGGACTAGTAACTCGTTCTGATTTAATTAATAATCCTGATGAAGAACAAATTGCAATGTTGATGAGTAGAGATTTAGTCACTGTAAATCCTAGTGACGATGTTGTTGATGCAGCTCGCAAAATGATTGAAAATGATGTGAGAAGAGTTCCTGTGGTAAACGATGATGGGGAACTTGTCGGAATTATCACATCTTTCGATTTAGTATCAAAAGCATTGACCAAAATCGACATTGATGATGCAGTTGAAAATTATATGATTACTACCGTTCCAACTACTTGGGAAAAAGCTCCATTGAATGTCGCTTTCGAAACTATGAATCAATTTGGTTTAAAATCCGTTTTAGCTTTAGATGATGATGCTAAATTATCAGGCATTTTAACTGAAACAGATTTCATTTCTGAAATTGAAATTATCTCCGAAAGAAGCGAACACAGCTCCACTGTTGGTACTGAAGGAGACAAATGGTCTTGGGATAGTACTTCCGTATTATACATCGAGAAAAACCATTTGAAATTCACAGACAAAGTTGTCAGTGATGTTGCAGTTGGAAATGTAGAAGTAGCTAACTCTAAAACCAAAGTTTCAGACTGTGCTAAAAAAATGAAATCCTTAAACATTGAACAAATTCCTGTAATTGGTGTTGAAGGAGATTTAGTAGGTCTTGTTAGAGCTAGTGATTTAATCAAAGCATTAGTAGAATAACTGTGATATAATGGCTGTTAGTCCTGTTTTAGTGATTAAAACAGTTGATGATAGTGCTGTTGGTGTTCGTGCAAGATTATATGATGATTTTGTCGAACACGAAATAGTTCTTAATTCTGTAATCGCTTACTGGTGGGCTAATAATTTGCCGCCCGTTCTAAAATTCCTTGAACTTTTTGAATCAGTTATAAAAAGAACTATAAATGAGCTGATGCCTCATAAAAATTTGAAAATCAAATATGAGGTTAAGGCTGATGATGAGTTGGAAAATGCAACTTCCATTGAAATCAACTTGATTGAGGTGGCTGCAGATGAAACTGGTTTTAAAATTGATGGAAAACAGTTGATTCTCAACGGTCTGGCAAAATCTAGTGATGATCACGAGCCTAATGAATTTGTAAAAACATTTGAAAAAACTATTGAAACTCCGGATATTGTATTGAAAAAATATCAAGAAATGAAAAAATGAGTTTTAATAGATTTTAATTCTTTTTTTAGATATTTCTTCTGATTTTAGATAATGTTTCCATAAATTTGTCTAAAGCGATTTCATAATTTTTGAAATTTTTTCCTTTTATCAGACCATTCCTGCTGATGGTGATGTTATCAATTTTAAGTTCGGATTCGGTAATTTCATCAACACTTTCCAGAACGGATTTTGTTTTTTCCAGGTTTATTGTGTATGGAAGTTGATATGCAAATCCGCCCTCTGCATAGTCAAGTGTTATCATGTCATTATCTTGAATTGGTGATAAATTTAAAGCTAATTTTTTAAATCCTTGATGTTTTAATTCATCATTTATTTGTTTAAATTTATTGTCTGATGTAATTTCATTGATGTCATCCACTTCACATATACCAATTTCTTCAAAATATCTAACTTTCACTATTTCACAGTTGGTGTTACTGTAGATGTAGTCTTCACACTTTCTTATCATTTCAATTTTTTCCCTGGATGTGGGGGTGTTTGTGGGAATTCTTGTTGCAAGGCAAGTGGTTGACTTTGAGTAGGGGATATTGTTTTTATCAAGGTAATCATGAATCTCTTTTGATGATAATCTGGCCTCAATCAAGGGTGTTTCAAATTTTTTTTCATAAGTAATTAAAATTCCCGGTCTGTCTGAGATGAAATCGCTGATGTTGTTTCCATCGCAGACATAATCAAATCCCCTCTCTGCAGCAACTTTTTTAATTTGTCCATACATCAGATTTCTGCAGTTATAGCATCTTTTGGAGTTGTTTTTGAGGAACTCTTTATCTTCGTAAAAATCGATGTCGATTACTTCATGTTTGATATTGAACAAGTCTGCAACCCTTTTTGCATGTTCTACAAAACCGGTTGGCATCAGATGATTGTCTATAGTGATGGCAAGTGTGTCTTTGGCAACCTTGGATGATAAATAAGCTATAAATGTGGAATCGGCACCGCCTGAAAAACCAATGGCTACCTTTTTATCTTTTATAATATCTTTCACGGTATTGATTTTATCTTCAAGATTCATTCTATCTCTTTTTTAATGGTTTTGAGAAGATCTTTTGCGTCTTCTTTTTTAATGTCTGCAGATTCACGAATGAAATCAATTAATCTGTTTTTGGTATCGTCATCCAAATCTGATTGGGTTAATGTTTGAGCATAATTTCGTTTAGGATAGTATGTTTGTTTGGCAATGGCAAGCAATTCCTCTTTTTCTTCTTCAGTTATGATATTTTCTGCCAATGCATTTGTGAAAACATATTTCATATTGATCAGCGGTTCAGAAAGAGCTTCCAGAGTTTCGGAGTCAAGCATCACTGCAACATCATCATCAGAATCAACTTCACCGCTGGCATACTGGTTGTAAACATATCCTATTCCAGTCATTCCTAATGTGTCAAGCTCAGATGCCCTAAGAGCACCCATACTTGAAGCTCCATAGACTTTAACTCCATTTTTCATCACGTTAAGAATTTCCTTATGTCCGACGGCTGAGCTTTGGTGAAACACTCCGTCGATTATTGCGATGATGTCCGGATTTTCTCTTAAAGCTAGGGACAGGTCTCCTCTTTTGATGGGCCTTTTATAAATTACTTCAACACCCTCGGAACTGTCTAAAATTTCTTTTGCTTCATCAAATGGAAGTGATAAACCCGTGTAAATTATAATTTTAACCATATTAATCAGACTTTCAGGAATCTATAGCCTGCACGGCTTTGGTCGATTGCATACATTTCCATTTCGGGGATAATTACGCGAACGACACTGACGTCAAGTTCAGGCCTTGTCAAATCGACATATAATATTTTTTCTATGCCATTTGCCATCAGTTCATTTTTAACGATTTCGATGTCTTTTGTAATTGAAGCAGTACTTTTATTTTCAATGTCTGAAAGTGAAATTTGTTCATCTTCCTGTCTGAAATAGAATTTGTTTATTCTTTTCATACGTTCATATCCTGCCTCACGGGCAAAATCTGCTCTAACGGTATCTTCACGAGCCCCGTTGATTTGGGTTGCCCTGCTTTGAGCCACTTCAGTCAGTGCCCTGAGGATTGCAACTTCAGGGTCAAGATGTGTTCCCATTCCCAATGTCAGCAAACCTGCATCCTTTGTAACTGTATCGTCTGCTGAAGCAGCAATTGTTGGGATTTTAATGTCTGCTGTAAAGTCCATTAGTTTGATTTTTATTCCTTCACTTTCAAATTTGTCCAGAATGTCATTGATAACATCACTTTCAATGGAATCCAGGTTAATCTGTGAATAGTTTTTATGGGTCAGCTCGAAGATGCTCCATGCATCCCTTTCAATGACCTCAAACATTCCGTGCAGTATAGCCTCTTCTAATATGTTTCCGGAGGCAAGTCCATTGGTATTTGATTTGAATAAAGTTTTTGCATTGTCTTTAGGATTGTACGGGTGATAAACAGCATTTGTTGGAACATAATAATCCTCATCTGAAATTATGTCATGTGCAATGCTCCACTCCAAGTCCCAATCTCCGATATCTGTCCTTTCAAGTTCCTTTGGCAGATTCAGGGATTTTGGGTCGACATTCTTGTCGATGATGTTTGGACTTGAGATGATGCTTTCATCGCTGCTTTGTCTTTCGGCGGAATATCTTTCAAACCCTTCCATCATTGCAGATGCCTTTGCATGGTCTTTGGTAATTCCCTTTCCACCGTAAATGCTGACTCCACCCTCTTCGGCAGTAGGTCTGATTGCAGTATAAATTGGAAGGCCAATCCGGTCCAAATCTGTAATGTCTGCAATACGGGTTATTCCTGCAGTTTTAAGCTTGTCTTCATTAATCTCAATAGTCCTTTTTGGAGCTATCACTCTATGTGTTCCCTTAAAGTATGTAATTTCTTCACTCATTTTTTAAAATCCTAAAATCATTCTAACTATGTTTTCAACACCCATTGTCATTGACATCAGTGTCAAGACTCCGGCAATTGCAATTGTTACAATCCAGATTCCAAAATTCCAGGTCAACACTTTAGATCCGTCCAGGTTTCCTATAGGCAACAAATTGAAGACTGCAAGGAAACTGTTGATTGAATATCCTACAGAACAGATGATGAATACTAAAGCAGAAGTTCCGGAATAGAATGCTGATGGATAAATCGCTGTAGCTACTGCTAAAAAGACCAATGCAAGTATGATATTTACGATAGGTCCTGCAATTGATATTTTACCGTTAATTTCATCAGTCATGTAGTTTGCATATGTATAAACAGCACCTGGTGCCGCAAACACGAATCCGAAAAATGATGTTACGAGTGCAAATATTAATCCTTGGGGCCATAATTTAAATTCCGCCCAGTATCCGTATTTCATTGAAACGAATTTGTGTCCAAGTTCGTGTAGGATGAAACCTGCGCCCACTCCAACCATGACTATAGGCAATATGGAGAGGACTGCATTCGCATCTCTTCCACCATTTACTATTGCAAAACAAAGAGAAATAACGATAAAAGCGATTATCAAATCTCTTATTTCACTACTTGTAAATTTAAACATAATCTTAAAATATCTATTTTGACTTTAATAAAATTATCTTTTTTTAATTGAAATCCTGTTTAAACTGGATTTTCTCTTTTTCAATTACTAATTTTATTTATAATACTTTTTCTAAATTATTTAACATGGACTTACATACTGATAACATTTTAAATGATTTAAAAAAAGATGATTTTCAAGCTTATTTATTGACAGGATTTACAAATGTCGAATATATTTCAGGGTATAAGCCAACCAGCTTTGCATTTTGCATAATAAAGGATAATCCCATTATCTATGCTTCAGGAATGGATATGGAACTGGCAAAAAATACCTCTTCAATTGAAGTGAAGGAATATGAGTCATATGAAATCATGATAAACGAGCTAAAAGAAGAGGGAATCAAAAGTTTAGCCATTGAACCGACATTGCCATTCAGCACTTTTGTCCGCTTCAAGGATGACTTTAAAATTGATGCTAAAACATATATTGACAAGCAAAGGATGATTAAAACACCTGATGAAATTGAAAAGATTGCTAGAGCAACTGAAATTGCCCAAAAATCATTCCTGCAGCTGGATATCCTGAACAATAACGGCTCTGAAAAGGAGGTTGCATTCGATTTGGTTCGTTATATGATTGAAAATGGGGCTTCAAAAGAATCATTCGATACAATTGTCACAAGTGGTCCATCATCAAGCCTTCCTCATGCAATTCCTGAGGCAAAAAAATTAGATCAACCTATCCTGATTGATTGGGGTTGTATTTTTGAAGGCTATTGCTCTGACAATACACGTACAATGGTTTATACAGAACGCCAGCAGGAAATCTGGGATATTGTCGCTGAAGCACATGACAAGGCAATTAAAGCTATTAAACCTGGAATGAAATGCTGTGAAGTGGATAAGGTTGCACGCGATATTATTTCTGATTATGGATATGGTGAAAAATTTATCCATTCAACCGGCCACAGTTTGGGACTTGATATTCATGAAACTCCAGGATTTTCTCTTCGCGATGAAACATTAATTGAAGAGGGCATGGTTATAACAGTGGAACCGGGAATATATTTGGAAGGGGAATTTGGAGTTCGTCTTGAAGATACGGTAAACATTTCCAAAAAAGCTAATGTCATCGGCGATTTGCCGTTGAATATTGGCTGATGACAGTTGGCAATGTTTTAACTTGGTGGAATGGAACATATTTTCACTTTTTTTCATTTCGTTAAGTTTATTATTTCATTTTTAAAGATAATAAAGTTGAGGAGTAATTATGCCATGGAATATGATGAGGGAAGTTTGGGATTATTGCACATATAACCAACCATTTTTTATTTTAATTTTGGCGTTATTCGTATTATTAAATTATATTCAGGATTATTATAAAAATCCTAATGAGTATTTGGTGTTGTTAGTTGTTGTATTAATGATTTTTCTCATTTATGGTTATGGGATGTTAATTACTCGTGATAGAATTAAAGGCGGCGTCAGATTACCAAAAATAATTATTAAAGACGTTCTTGATTTGGGAATCAAATCAACAATTGTTTTTATTGTTTATATTTCTGTTCAAGGGTTTGTAATGCATGGTATTTCTTCTCCATTGCATTTTCCAGATTTTGAATTGGAAGAGCTGTTATTGAATATTCCTCACACCGTGAAGTTAGTGTTTTCACACAGTCCTGTTGATTCATTAATTTTTTTTGTTGTTGGTGCTATCTTATTTTATATTTTGGCATTCTTCATGGAAATAGGATTGGCAAGGCTTGCCTATACTGGCAGGATATTATCTGCTTTTAATTTATTGGATATTAAAAGGGATATTGATTTGATTGGATGGAAGCATTATGCAAAAGAGTATACTATTATGATTGTTTCAATTGTTGTTTTTTTATCTCTTGGGTATATAGTCATTCCAGATATTTTCTTAAATTATGTGTGGAACACTGTTCTGTTTTTATTTGCATTTGCAACTCAGTTTTTAGGCATCGGTGAGATTTATAGTGAAGTAGTGGCTGTAAAATCAGAGTAATTCATTTGCTGAGTATGTGAAATATTTGTCTACACTATACTTTGAGCAGACTGCCATTTTGTATTCATCAACATCGAATAAACTGAATTTAAGATTATTTTCATCATTTTTAAGCCTAATTTTTTCATTGATAATTATTTCAAAGCTGTCTAAATCCAAGTTAAATCCCAGCCCTGTGTACTTCATGTAACTTTCCTTTAAAACCCAATACTTGAAGAATTCGTCGGAGGGGTTTTCTGAGTTCATGATGTTTTCATATTCTCTATTGTAGAAGTAGTGCTTGGCTATGTCTAAATCAATTGATGGATCATTAAATTCGATGTCAACCCCTACTTCCACATCGGATATTGCGCAAGAAACCAATTTTCCTGAATGGCTTAAATTAAAATGGATGTTTTCATGGTTGGATAGGTATGCCTTGCCGTATTCGCCGGTTTTGAAGGAGGGGTCGGTTATGTTTTCTTCTTTTAATAGTTTATCTAAAAGTAAATATGCTCCTGCACTGAGCTTCTTATCCTTTTCAAATCGAAAATGGTTAACTTTTTCTTTTCGGTTTTTAGGCAATGATTCATATGCTTTATCTAAATCCAAATTGCTAACGTCACAATATGCTAATTTAATCATCTTTGACCTTCAAATATAGTAATGTCATGTCATCGAACTGATCTTCATCTCCTGTGAAGTTATTGATGTCATTTAACAGCGGTTTGATTGGATCATTTTCGTTATTAAAATCGTTAAAGAAGTTCAATAACCTTTGTTCCCCATACATTTCCTTTTGGCAATTGTTTGCGTCAGTAATTCCGTCTGTATATATTACCAGTTCACTGGACAAAATTATTTCTTCAGTTTTGTACTCGTAATCTTCCATAATTCCTAAAACTATTCCAGGGTCCATATTTAAATATTCAAATTTATCATTTTCTTTTATTAAGGGAGGATTATGCCCTCCATTTGAAAATATTAACTCTTTGGTTGTTTTGTTATAAATTCCAAGCCATAATGTCATAAACATTGCTTCAGAATTGCGTTCGCTCAATTGATTATTTAATAAGTATAAAATTCTTGAAGGGTCTTGGTCGTGTTGTATAAGTTGTTTTATCATCACTTGAGTAATCATTGCAAGAATCGCTGCAGGAACACCTTTTCCTGAAGCATCCCCAATAATGATTGCTAAACGGTTTTCATCCAATTCATAATAATCAAAAAAGTCTCCTCCAACTTCTTTTGCAGGTTTTGAATAACCGTTAACCATATAATTTTCATTGTTTATTGGTTCTGTTGGCAGGTTTTCAGCCTGAATCCTGGTTGCAATCTCGAGTTCTGTTTTAATACGTTCTTTTTCTCCTTCAATTTCCCGGATATTTTCAATATAATTGTTATTAAAATTAATTAGTTGGATATATGAGTTGGAAAGAGTTCCAATTTCAGTTTTTTCGGAAATATATTTGGAATAGATGTCTACTAACTTTTCAGACTCTATTTTTTCATTTTCATGTATGAACTCTTCAATTTTTGCAAATGACAGGATAGGTTCGATTACCTTTCGTTCAATATATTTAAGAACTGCTATGGATGGAATGAGGAAAATAAGCAGCAGTATGTCCATAAATATCATCATTGAGATTACCAATTCACTCTTATCTATCGGAAGGAGGTCATCCATGAGACCAATCAGTATATTGTCGCTAGATAGTATAATTCCGAAAATTATTATAACTAATGTTGCTATAAGGAATATGGTCATTATGTCTTCTGAAATGGATTTATAATTTTTTTCAATGATATTGCATTTAATTGGTTTTGATAAATAGATAAATAGTATTAAACAGATTATTATTAACTCAGCTGCAACGATGAATTCATTTAAGTTGAGAGTATAATCAATTATCAGTGTTATTAATAATGAAATTATCAATAAAAATCCTAGTATTTCGTATAGTTTATTATATTCTTTGTTTGATATTTTAGGGGTGTGGGCAAAATTGAATTTATTGGATATCCAGATTCCAATTATTCCAAATATGAATGAGGAATTGATGAAATTTAGGAAGTATCTGATTTCAATAGTTGGAATAATCAGTCTTAACTTAGGGTACAACAAGAAAAACAATTTTCCATGAGTTACTGAGTATAAAATCCCGCAGGTAAGTATAATTCCAAAAAATAAAAGTACATTTGAAGTGTTGTTTAATTTTGGCCTTGAAGTTTTAGTTTTAGAGTTATAACTTCCATACCATATTTTATATGCTAAATATGATATTCCAAAACTGACTATTTCTGATGATATTACAATAGAAGGTTTATAACCTCTTATCAAATCGCACAATAGATTTGCCATTACTGATCCGATTGCCCCATATGGTCCAAAAATTAGTCCTGAAACTAACAGTATTCCTACATGAGGGCTCACTCCAGCACCAAAATTTTGTCCATAGGCCAAATAATAGGTTCCCAAGTTAAAAATTAACATTATAAAAAAGGGAATTATTATTTTTTTAAGTTTTTTATTCATTATTCCACATTTTTAATAATTTTCAAATGGTTTTCACCATTGGTGTAGCTGTAGTATAATTCGTCTGCTATTTCTTTTATTAAAAAAACTCCAACGCCTCCAATTTGAGCATCTTCAATGTTTTCTGGAGGTTCAGGGTTTTCTTTTTTGAGTGGATTGAATTCCATACCGTTGTCAATAAATTCAATAGTCAATATTGGTTTTTCGAATTTGATATTAACTTTGATATAATCAGTCTGTGAATAATTTATAATATTGGCAAATATTTCTTCAACAATCAAATTAACTTTAAGGTCTTCCTTTTTGAGTTCATTTAAAACAAACTCATTTAAAGTGTATAATTCGTTTATTTCCGGTTTTAATAAAATTGAGTTCATTCTATCTTTAAGATTTTATCAAAACCAGACATTCTGAATATTTCGTTAATTGTGTCATTGACGTTTTTAATGGTCATTGGAATGTCTTCAGGTTTCAATTTTTTTTGTGTTGAAATCAATACACGTAAACCTGCACTGGAAATGTATTCCAAATTGGCAAAATCAATTATCAATGAATCGAATTTCCCCATTTCATCGAGGATTTCATTTTCAAAATCAGGGGCAGTGACGGTGTCAATGCGGTCTCCAACCTCAATTGTTAATTCTTTTTCATTATAATTTTTTACAATATCCATATGTAATCACTGTTTTTATATTGTTTTTTTAATTTTAAATACTTTCGTTAAATGTTATTAAATTAAAATTATGGATATGCTCAGGTTATTGTGTGTGTCAGCGAAGTTGGGAATGTTTGATGTAAAGAATGTATTTTTACATTTGGAATAATTTCAAAAATTAAAAATTATTCTTATTTTTATAATTTGCAGTGTTTAAATTTGTTTTGACTGATAATATTGAAAGTAATAAGTTGTATACTTATCTTTACATTTGATTATAATTTTTTAGATTATTTTATTCATTTTGAACTTTTTTTAAAAATTTATATGTGAGCATTAACATAAAATTATATTAATATTTTTGGAGGAAAGACATTGAATAAAAAGTTTTTCTTATTTTTAATTTTCATTTGCATATTTTCCGTTTCGGCGGTGAGTGCGCATGAAAATGTAACAGATGATATGGTCATGATTAATCAGAATGACAAATCTGCATTGGAAATTGACCAAAATGCCGGTGAAATAGGTAATTTCACAGGTTTAAATGATGAAATTAGCAAGATTGCAACAGGTGGAAATCTGACGCTGAAAAAAGATTATGTTTACTGTTCTAACGATTCCAGTTATGTTGATGGAATCAGGATTACCAAAGACAATATTGTAATTGATGGTGGCGGTCACACAATTGATGGTGCGGGACAAGTTAGGATATTTAACATAATTGCTCTAAACGTTACTTTGAAAAATATTAATTTTGTTAACGGGCATGCTGCCGAAAATGGTGGTGCAATCTATACAATAAATAGTTTAAACATTTTAGATTCAACGTTTTACAATAACACTGCCGGAAAATCTGGTGGTGCAGTATATGTTGCAAGTGCATTTTCAAATTCCAAAATTAATTCAACATTCATTAATAACAGCGCGAATAATGGTGGAGCATTATACTTTTATGGTGGAGCTACCAATAGCACAATAAGTGGTCAGTTCATGGGCAATTCTGCTGTAAGGGCTGCTGGTGCAATATATCTTAGGGGAAAATCTGAAAGTAACACATTTGTTGCTGATTTTTATGGCAATCGTGCAAATGCTGCCAGTGGGGGAGCAATATTTTTCTATAACTCTGCTTATGGCAATGTTTTTGAAGGTGTTTTAAGAGACAATTTCGCATTTTATGGTGGAGGAATCTTTTTTTACAATAAGGCAAACAACAATAAATTCATTTGTGATTTCAGATCTAATGTGGCAAAATCATGTGGTGGAGCAATGTTTTTCCACAACACTACAAATAACAATAGCTTTGCAGGTTATTTCCTAAATAACAGTGCTTTAGGTCAAGTTGACGAAATAAACGGAAATGGTGGTGCAATAACTTTCAAGGATGTGTCAACCAACTGTGTGTTTACTTGTGACTTTGTTAATAACACTGCTGCTAAAACCGGTGGGGGCGTAAACTATAGGCAAACTCCTCACAATATTACCTTTAACAGTAATTTCATTAACAACCGTGCAAGCACTGGAGGGGGAGTCAATTTCTTTGAAAGTTTTGAAAATGTGGTTTTCAATGGTGAGTTCATTGGCAATTCTGCCGTGATTGGAGGCGCAATTGCCGCTAAAACCGGAGTAATTAATGATGTCACTTTCCTCAATAATAGTGCAGAAGCAGGCGCAATATATTTTGATGAAATAGGTGAAGTTGTAAATTGTAAATTCGACGGAAACACTATCAGTGATGAATTTGGTGATGGTGGTGCTGTTTATTTCAACAATAACGGAACAATAAAAGATTCCATTTTCACAAACAATGTTGCAAGTTATAGTGCAGGTGCAGCTTATTTTGCAGGCCAAGGAACAGTCTCCAATTCATATTTCTCAAAAAATTCTGCAGTAATGTTTGGTGGAGCAATTTATTTCAATGGAACAGGAATAATTGAAGGATGTAACTTCACTAATAATTATGCAGGCTATGATGGAGGAGCAGTTAGCTTTTGGATGAATGGAATCATTTCAAATTCCAATTTTAAACGCAACAGTGCACAGGAAGGCGGATCACTATACGTTCACGGCAGCATATGTGATGTGAGCTATTGTAATTTCACAGAAAATACCGCAAGAACCGGTGCCGCAATTCACTCAGATGAAAATGGAACAATAGAGCATTCCATTTTCAACGGTAATGTTGCAGAATTTGGCGGAGGTGCAATTTACATTGATAATATAAAATTAAATGACTGCAATTTCACAGATAATTCTGCTAAGCAAAACCATGGAGGTTCAATTTTTATTTACAATGATGGTGAAATAACTGACTGTAACTTCATAAATAACACTGCTTCAAGAGGAGGTGGCGCAGTTTATTTCAATGGAAATGGAAAAATTGACAGAAGCACTTTTAAAAATAATTCTGCTTCTGATGGTGGTGCATTAGTTAGCTGCGGAAATACTGTAATTGACAATTCAATATTTAAAGATAATGTTGCTTCTATGGGAACAAATAACATCAGATTAAAGGAAAACGCTACAATTGAATTGGCGGGTGAAGATTTAGAAAAACTCAAGCCATTTTACATTGTTGAATTAATTCCCGAAATCAGTGATGTTACTTATGGAAGTATTGTAAAAATTACTGTAAATGTCTCATCCAACGACAAGGAAGTTAAAGAGGGAACTGTTTTGGCAATCATCGGCAATAAAGAATATTCAGCAGATGTTGTCAATGGAAGCGTAACATTTGAAATTCCTAATCTTAATGCCCGATCCTATGTCTGTGAAGTCAGGTTCTGTGGTAGTGAAAACTATGCCAATTCAAGTAAAAATGTAACTTTCAACGTTTTAAAACAGAATTTGAAAATTTCCGCTGCCAATAAGGCATATGTAATTAACTATTGTGGAAAATACTCTGTTACACTTAAAGACATTAACAATAAACTGGTTTCAGGAATTAAGGTAACATTCACATTAAGCGGCAAGAAAGTAGCTACTGCCACTACAAATTCCAAGGGTGTTGCAACAGTCTCATTAACTTCAAAAATGCTCAAGACCGCAAAGGCAGGTAAAAGAAATCTGGTTATTAAAACCAGCAGTGTTAACTACAATGCTTTGAGCAAAACCGTTAAAGTGACTATCAACAAGGAAAAAACAAAAATTACAGCCGGTGCAAAAAAATTCAAAAAATCTTTAAAAACTAAAAAGTACACAATAGCTCTGAAAAACAGCAAAGGAAAAGCAGTTAAAAAAGTAAAGGTTACCTTGAAGATTAAAGGAAAAACATATAAGGCAACAACAAACAGCAAAGGTAAAGCAACCTTTAAAATTACAAAATTAACCAAAAAAGGCACTTTCAAGGCAACTGTTAAATTTGCAGGCAATGCATACTACAAATCAATAAGTAAAAAAGCAACAATTAAAATAAGTTAATTCAATTTAACTTATTTTTTCTATTTTTTTAACATAATTCAGTTTATCATTGAAAATTAAGATAATAAATCTGATCAAATAGATTATTCAACTGTGTTAGGTTTAAATAGTAGACAATCACAATAAATAAATGATTGCAATAATTGAATATTATTTTTTTAAGGTTGAAACATGTCAGATAAAAGGTCATTTTTTTCTAAAATAGAAGAGGTTATTTTAAATTTCACCAAACCTGATTATATGGACTCAATGGATAAAATTCAAGAGTTTTTAGATGAAAAGTCAAAATCATCAGATAACATTCCAAGCGCCATTTTCAAAAGTAGGGATATTGGCGGTCTTGAGGTTTTCACATTCGGCGATGAAAATGCTGAAAATACAATTTTATACATACATGGCGGGGCATACGTCAATGAAATAAATTATCAGCATTTGTTATATTGCCTCAAGCTTTCACGAAAATTGGATGCGCATGTACTTCTACCCGTTTACCCTCTCTCTCCTTTGCATAAAGCAATGGAATCATTTGGCCTGATTACAGATTTATATCAATCACTTACCTCCAAAAACAATTTGATTTTGATGGGGGATTCTGCGGGCGGGGGATTTGTTTTGTCATTCTGTCAGCATTTAAAAACAATCAATCTGCCTCAGCCCGATAAAATCATAACATTTTCTCCATGGGTTGACATTTCAATGAGCAATCCTCCTTATGACAGTGAAAAAGACCCTATTTTAGGAGAAGTGGGCTTAAGAGAAATAGGCAAATCATGGGCTGGAGATTTGAATACAAAAGATTATAGGGTTAGTCCAATTTATGGTGATAATGAGGGTTTGCCAAGAACACTAATTTTTGCCGGAACCAATGAAATATTTTACAGGGACATTGAAAAATACGTCGACAATCTAAAAAAAGAGAATGTTGATGTAAAATTCATAACCGGTCCGGGATTGTTCCATATTTATCCTCTGTTCCCTTCACCTGAAGCAAAAAAAGCATTTAAAGAAATTAAAAAAGAGATAATTGGTTAATTATCTCATGTATAAGATATATTTTCCAAATCTTGGGATTCTATAGATGATAACTACTGCAATATAGCTGAATATTATCAATAAAATCCAAAGAACAATCGCTTTTACAGGTTCTGTGAACGGTAGCTGAACGACCACTGGAAGCAATGGTAATCTGAATAGGTTGTGAACTAAAAACACTGCAAATGAGTATTTTGACAAAAAGCTGACAAGTGGAAATGCCCTTACTTTACCCATTCTGGATGACAATTCAAACAATGCAAAAGATCCGGTTAATATAAATGGGAACTCATACCATAAGAAGAAATCATATCCTTTTATGAATGCATAGTATTGGAATAATACACATATTATAAATGATACGATAGCAAGCAGTCCCATTTTTGCGGATGAATACTTTTTAAACAAGTTCTTTTTAACCAGATATCCTAAAATGATGTAAATACCATATACTCCACCACTGAATCCAAGACAATACTGGATATTGACATTTTCAATACCGTGCATTGCAAGAACAACTGTTACGAACGGCAATAGGAATGCTAAAAATGCAAACACTATTGTTGCTTGATTAATTGTTTTAGGGTCAAAATGTTCCAATGCACTTGCCACGAATGGCATTGAAAGATACATTCCAATAATCATTGGCATATACCACATGTGGCTGAAAAACAAGTTTCCTGCTTCTGCAAAATTGACCTGGTTGGATCCAACAGCAACGAATTGCAGGCTGATTGCATAGATTATTGTCCAGATGACTGTAACAATAATCAGTCCTTTACAATTTTTGCTCCAAAACTTACGAACACGCTCGTCGTCATATGACCTGTCCAATAATAAGTAACCTGTAATCATTAAAAAGAATGGAACGCCTATACGTCCAATAAAAAGAGATGCAAAATTAAATATTCTAGAAAACATTGTATAATTCATGATTGCATCTGAAGATATGATGAAAATACCGTCAGTTGCATGAATGTACAAAACGGTTAATATTGCAATTGCACGTACAAAATCAATCCATTCGACTCTAGTTTTACTCATTAAATTTTCTCCATTCGTGTTAAAGATATTTTTCTTTAAAGTTAATTATATAATTTTTCAAGAATTTAATGTTCAATGTATATTTCAACTTTGAATTTTTGTGTATTTATTTAGATTCCGAAAACTGCTGATACTATTCCTGGAGTGATGCTGGCTTCAATAAATCCTGCAACAGCTAGAAATATTATGTCCAATATCAGTAGGATGAATATGTCTTTCAAATCTGTTTTAATTCCATCAAGACTTTTTGTTTTAATAAGAATGATTTCACGGCGGGTTATGATAAATGCAATTGTAAGTGCAAAAACTGTAGCTAAATATTCAATAATTCCGTGAGGAAGTGTTGCCACAGCTCCAAATATGAAATCTTTTCCAATATATTGGCCCGCTATATAACTGCTGTTTAGCACGTTAAAAATTGATGGGATTGAAAGCAATATTCCTCCAATCATTGTCATAATGTCTATGCTGAAATTATGTATGAAATATTCCAAACTGCCAGTATTGCTTGTGGCGAAACTTCTGTTGAATTGCATATTGTGTTCATGTGCATATTCAATTAGTTCACTTATCTCTCCATAACTGGCACCGGCTTCAAAACAACCTATAACACTTCCGACAATCAGAGAACCGAATACTATTATAAAAGCAATCAATAATAATTTTTTGTTTCGATTGAAAAATTCACGGTCAATAAGTTTCATATGAGATATTTTGTTCAATGAAATATAAAAATTATAGTATTTTGTTATTGCAATGTTTCTTGAAGACAAAATGTTGTTTTTCACCAATGGGTATTGTGAATTCTATTTGCTGATTACAGCATCAAACTGTCATGATGTTCAATATTTGATTCACAGAAACAGGTTTGGAAACTTCAATTATTTTTTTAGGATATGTCAAACATGTTTCAAATAAAAAAGTAGTTTTTGAGTAATTGTTGATTACTCAAAATTAATATAATCTGTATGCGTCATATGCTGCAATAAGGCCGTAAACACCACATATGATGCGTTGAGCAATTTGGTCTACGTTAAAGTAGAATAATACTCCTATTAGCACTAATAATATTACAAATAATATTATTCCTCTTTGTTTGTATCCTTCAATTGCTTGGCCTAATCCTGGAATGATAAATGAGAGGATTGCATTTACAAGTGCGTCCATTTCCACATTAACACCTCCATGTTTTATAACTGTTTTATAATTTAGGCATACGTAAATATATATTTTTCTTTATTTTTTGGATTTTGTTCATTAGTTTTACTGTATATTGTTGATAGTATAGAAATGTAAAATGCATTATCCAGTATTTTAAACAATTCTGGGGGCAATATGAATATAAAACTTTTTTAGTCTGTCCATATCCTTAAAATCGATGACGGCAAAGATATGGTGTATTGTTCAGTTGAATGAATAAAAAATGGATTAAAATATGTAAAATTAATATATTTTGAAAATATTTAAATACATTTCTTAATATAGATTAATATAACTCAAGTTATTGGAGTTATCCAAATAAAAAGGTGAATTAAATGGAATTAGGTGAAATTTTAAGTGATGCTTTGGTTTATCCATTTCAGAATATTAAAGCATTAATAGTATATTTGATTTTAGGTATTATTTTGGGAATAGCTGTTGGAGGTACTGTTAGTGCGGTTATGGTAGGTTCTATGGCTAATAATGCATTAACCGTAATAGGATCTGGAATTATTGGAATTATAATTGCATTATTTATTGGATTTTTAATTACTGGTTATCAATTGGATATTGTAAAATACGGTATTGAAAGAAGCAATGGGGCTCCAGGAATCGATATTGTAAGACAATTTATCAATGGTGTAAAATTTTTCGCTGTATACATTGTTTACATGATTATTCCAATTATTATCTCTGCAATTTTGGCGGTAATCTTCCAGCACTGGTTGTCTGGATTAATTAACTTTTTCGTATCTCTTATTTTTGCACTTGCATTAATGATGGGTCAATGCAGACTCGCAAAAACTGAAGATATATTTTATGCAATATCTGTTGGAGAAGCAATTGGTGATATTTCAAAAGTGGGAATTTTAAAAGTTGTTTTATTCATTATTCTCATATTTGTTATTTCATTTGTATTATTGTTCGTTGTAGGTTTAATAACTCAATGGAATAGTACTGTTGGTGGAATCCTATTGGGTATTTTAGGTGTTTACCTAGTATTTTTCAATGGTAGAGCTACCGGTTTATTATATTCTGATGTATAAATAAACTATTTCGAAAAAATACGTGTGTTATGGATTGCAGCTTTTACGGCTGAATTCGTACCATTTTTTCTGTAAATAAGTAGATGTTCAGTCATCTACATCTTTTTTCTTTTTTTTTGGTTAAATTTTAATCATATGCTATTGTATTTTTGTATAATTTACAGTCATATTGTGCATCATTAATTTTATAAATTAATTTTTTTTAATTCTTTTTGTATAATATTTTTTTATTTTTTGTATTTTTATTAATATTTTCAATAATTTTATGTAAAATATATATTCCTATGGCATTTATATAGTATTTTTTTCTATATTCATATTGTAACTGCTGAGGTGGTCATATGAGGTATGTCACTAGAACTGACTTGTTGATAATTATTAGGAATATGGGTCTTCTGATGATAGGAATTGGCGTTTTGAGTCTGGTTCCAATTATTGTTGATTTGATATATCTGGAATTTAATTTTATGGGCTTCATTGTTCCTTCAGTGATATCAATTGCATTGGGTTTTATTTTCATAAAAGTTTTGAATGAGTATTCCTCAAGTAAAATTCGCTTGAAACATACGATGATCATTTCTTCCCTGTCTTGGCTGTGGGCAGGTATTGTCGGTGGGGTGATACTTCAGGCGGTAACCGGATTAAGCATTGTTGACGGAATTTTTGAAAGTATGTCTGCATTGACCGGAAGTGGAATCACAATTTATCCCGATGTTGAATCTCTTCCTCACAGTGTGCTGTTTTTTAGAGGATTTCAACAGTGGATTGGTGGTTTAGGAATAATTGTAATGATAATATCTGTCTTAACTAAGCCTGGAACAATTTCTTCCAAGCTGTATAGGTCTGAAGCTCGTGATGATTATATTAAGCCTTCTACCAAAGCTACAATTAAACAGTTCATTAAAATTTATCTGATTTATACTACTGTGGGAATTATTTTATATTCTCTTGCGGGAATGCCTATTTTTGATTCGGTCTGCAATACATTCAGTATTATTTCAACAGGCGGTATGAGCGTAAAAAATGCAAACATCGGTTTTTATAATGATGAGTTAATCTATTTTATCACCATAATTCTAATGATATTAGGCGCTACAAGTTTTGTGGTTCACTATAACCTTATTAAAACCCGTGGTGAATCAATAATTAATGACTTGCAATTTCAGGTAATGATTACTCTAATAGCTATTTCAACCTTATTGATCTATTTCACATCCAAAATAATTCCAATGGACATATTATTTGTCGTAGTCTCTGCAATCACCACAACCGGGGCAAGTATAGAAAGTTCAGTGGTAATGGGCGGGTGGCCGCCATTTGCAATTTTCATTATAATTTCATTGATGCTTATCGGTGGTTCCACAGGTTCTACTGTAGGTGCAATTAAATTAATGAGGGTTATTACATTTTTTAAGGGAATATATAAAAATTCACGTGAAATATGGTCTCCTGAAAGTAGTGTTGTTTCTGTAAAAGTTTCTGATAAAAAACTCACAGATGATGTTGCTGCACAAAGCGGAAATTACATTGCTCTTTATTTACTGTGTATTTTAATTACTTGGGCATTGCTGTGCCTATATGGTCACAATGCTTTCGATTCTCTGTTTTTTACTATTTCCATGCAGGGGAATGTTGGTTTGGAAATTGGACAGATATCTCAAACATTGGAATGGCCTTTGAAAATTATGGGCATATTTAATATGTGGACTGGAAGACTGGAAATTTATCCGGTTTTAATCACATTGAGGGCATTTTTCGAAATATTCAAAAAATAATTGCTTCCAATTCACTGCAATTATTGTTTTTGTCTTGTAAAATTTAGTTGAAAGAAAACTAAGACTTTATATTGGCCATAGTTAAATATTAATTTATGAATTTTAAAATAATTAATAATTTAACAGTATTTTTGGACAATAATATTCCAGAAAAGAATTTGTCCAAATTGCAGGAATTTTTGATGAGTGGGGCTATTTTTACAGAAGCAAGCAAAGTTTTAGCAATGCTTATTGTCTTCATTTTAACATGTGAAATTGCTTTAGCATTTGCGATATTGATGTTCGGTTTGCCTAGTTCATTGTTGATTCTGCCATTCTTTGTAATTCCCGGACTTTTTACATATGTCATTGTTCAACAGGAGAGGAGAGCACAGGAAATTGAAAAAACTGCACCTGACTTTTTAAGGCAGCTTTCAAGCATGCTGCAGGTTGGTTTGAGCTTTGAAAATGCAATGGATGACATGTCACAGTATGGCAAAGGCCCTCTCTATGACGAAATGCGCAGAACGATTATTGAAATTCGAATGGGTCGAAATTTTGATGATGCATGGCGTGCAATGTCGAAACGTCTGAAGTCAAAGGAACTGGAGAGAATCTTTTCAATAATATTGGATGGCCGTAAATCGGGGTCAAGCATTTCATCAGTATTGAATGATGTTTCTGATGATTTGAGGGATTTGCTTGCTTTAAAACGTGAGAGAAAATCTGCAGTGATGATGTCTGTCATGTTTTTATTAATTTCAGCAGTTATTGCAACGCCATTTGCAATTGGTATGGTCGGAGTTTATTCGGGGTTTATGCAAAGTTATGGTATGGAATCTGATATTATTATGGCTGCACCTGTTGCAGGAGAGATTTATCTGATAATCCATTCGGTTTTAGTAGGATTTATTATTAGCATAATCATGTATGGGGATGTCAAAAAAGGATTTAAGTTTTCGCTTCCTTTGGCTGCAGCTTCATTTGGGATATTCTATTTCATTTCCACATTTGGCGCAAGCATGCTTATGGGGGGATTTTAATGGACCGCAAAGGGCAGGCCTCAGCAGAGTTTATTTTACTTTTCGGAGGAATAATCGTTGTGGTGTTGCTGGCAATTTATATGTATAATAATTATGTTTCTGATTTAAGCGGTCAAATTTCATCAAAAGAACTCAATGAATTTAATGGGGAATTGAATGAATTGTACAAATATTTTAAATAATATGAATTAAATACTAATAAAATGTTTTTTATTAGTTAAATTTATTTAAAGGTGAACAAAATGGAAATAGGTGAAATTTTAAGTGATGCTTTGAGATATCCATTTCAGAACGTCAAAGCATTGGTGTTATATTTGATTTTGGGTATTATTTTAGGAATTGCTATTGCAGGTACTGTTGCCGGTATTACAGTAGGATCTTTAGCTGAAAATCCATTAGCGGCTGTTGGTATGGGCACTATTGGAATAATCATTGCTCTTTTAATTGGATTCCTTATTAACGGTTATCAGTTGGATATTATTAGATACGGTATTGAAAGAAGCAGCGGTGCTCCGGACATTGAATTTGTAGGGCAATTCATCAATGGTGTAAAAGTGTTTATCGTTGATATTGTTTACTTCATAATTCCGATTTTTATTGGCGCTATTTTAGCCGTAATCTTCCAGCACTGGTTATCTTCAATAATTACAGCAATTTTATTCATCATTTTTGCTTTAGCAGCATTCATGGGAAACTGCAGATTAGCAAAAACCCAGGACTTAGGTTATGCATTGGCTATAGGTGATGCAATCGGCGATATCTCCAGAATAGGAATTCTAAAGGTACTTACATTTATTATAATTGTTTTTGTAATTTCCTTTGTGTTATCTTTCATCGGACAAGGCATTTCCTCATGGAATGCTACTGTTGGAGGTATCATCTCAGGAATTTTAGGTATCTACACTGTTTTCTTCTCAGCTAGAGCTATGGGTTTATTATACTCTGAAGTATAAACAAACCCTTTAATTTCTTTTTTTTTAGTGCAATAATTTCGGAACAATCCACATTGTAATGATTGACAATAAACAGCAGATTATGATTGCCGGAGGATAAGCCAGATATCCGATTATCATTCCGATAACAACCAGAACAATTGTCATTGCAAAGATATAATCTTTTTCTAAAACCAATTGCAGTGCAATGTTTCCAGGATCTGAATCTTTCAGGAATTTTGAAATCAATTTTGATAAAAGAGCAGTGACAATAAAGCTTAATCCATACAAGAATTGTGGGAAAAATACATTGATATTTTCAGCAACAAATGTTGTCAGGTAAGGCAGGAGTGAAAATACGAATAATGTGATTCCCATTGTCCAGATTACTTTTGGATCAATCTTATTCACTAAACTGAACAGGTTATTGTTGAAGTTCCAGAAGTTAAAGCAAACCATGAAACTTATTGCATAAATTACAAATTCATATTTTAATTCAAACAGCGCTTCCCAAGATCCGTTGGATGCGAGTGGTATTTCCAATACTATAATTGTAATGATAATAGCCAATATTGCATCAATCAATGCTTCAAACCTTTCAGTTTCCATTATTAGCCCTCCTTACAATTCTTCCAATAAGAATCCATAATATGATTGATATCAGGCAACAGACATAAATTCCTGGCCTGTAAACGGTATAGGTCAATATGAATCCGATAATCAGTACAATCATCGGCAAATTGTTTATTCTTGAATCATAATTCTGTTCCTGCAGTGCTTTATTGTATGGATTGCTTTTATAAACTTCCCGTGTGGCCAAAGTGTATAAGATATGGGTAATAATAAAAATCAATCCAAACATTGTTTCTGCAGGAATTGAATAAAGGTTATTTGCAAGCCAAATTGTAAAATACGGTAAAAGTGAAATGAAAAAGGTCATTATTCCATAAATCCAAACGGAAGTGTTGTTAATATTGTCCACGAGCTGGAACAGATTGTGGTTTGCATACCAGATATTATATAAAATCAGAAAACTAATTAAATATGCAATATAAATGGTATGTAACTCTAAAACTCCTGCTAGTGTTGGTGTGGCGGGCTGGGGGATTTTTAATACTAAAACAGTTATGATGATTGCGATAATTGCATCAAAAAATGTTTCAAATCTATTCGTTTCCATATAAACATTTATTATTTTTATAATATAAAATATTAATTAAAGGTGATAAAATGGACATGTTGATTGGTGGAAAACACGTTTCAAGTGAAGATAGGGAAGATGTAATTAATCCGTACAATGGTGAAGTAATTGACACTATTCCAATTGCCCACAGGCAAACTGCAGATTTGGCCATTCAGGAAGCTAACAATGCAAAGGAATCTCTGCAGGAGATGTCTGCATTTAAGGTATCAAATAAACTGTTCAATGTTGTTGAAAAATTAAAAGATAATCGTGAAGAATTTGCAAAGCTATTGACTTCGGAAGTCGGAAAGCCAATTAATGAGTCTTTGGTTGAGCTTGACAGGTCAATCGAAACATTGAAACTGGCAGGTGAAGAAGCAAAAAGAATCTATGGTGAAAGCGTACCGTTGGATGCTGGTTTGAACGGTAAGGGATTTTTTGCATTCACACAAAGATTGCCATTGGGTGTAGTTGCTGCAATAACTCCATTCAACTATCCATTGAACTTAACAATCCATAAAATTGCGCCTGCAATAGCCTGCAAAAATACTGTAATCATCAAGCCACCAACAGAAGCTCCATTGACAGTAATGAAATTTGCGGAGTTGTTAAACGAGGAATTTCCGGATGGTGTTGTAAATACAGTGACCGGATACGGTTCAGAGGTCGGCGATTATCTGGTTACTTCAGCTGATGTCAATAAGATTTCATTTACCGGAAGCGTAACAACTGGAATGATGATATCCCAGAAGGCCGGGATGAAAAAGGTCACTTTGGAACTTGGTGGAAATGATCCTATGGTTGTCCTAAAGGATGCTGACATTGACAAGGCAGTAAAAGGCGTCATCAACGGCGCATTTTTAAATGCTGGACAGGTATGCATGGGTGTTAAAAGAATCATAGTTGACGATGAAATTGCAGATGAATTTGCTCAGAAATTAGTTGTGGAAACAGAAAAACTTGTTATGGGCGATCCTTCAGATTCCAAAACCACTCTTGGAACACTGATTTCAGAAAAAGCGGCAAAACAAGTTGAAGAAACTGTCGACAATGCTGTCGAGTCAGGCGCCAAAATACTGACTGGAGGGGCTCGTAACGGTGCATTTTATGAGGCCACTGTAATTGATAATGTGACATCAGATATGGATTTGGTCATAAATGAAACATTCGGTCCTGTGGCACCTATAATGCGTGTAAATGGTGTTGATGAGGCAATTAAAGTGGCTAATGACACTGAGTATGGTCTTCAGGCAGGGGTTTTCACTGCAGATTATGAAAATGCAATGAGATGTGCCAATGAAATTGAAGCTGGAACAGTATTTGTAAATAAACAATCTACATTCAGAACAGACAACATGCCGTTTGGAGGATTTAAAAATAGTGGGGTTGGAAAAGAAGGAATAAAATACGCTGTTGAAGAGATGACAAAAACAAAATTAATAGGTTTGAATTTAAGATAGTTGAAGGATTATAATGATTATAATCCTTTGATTAAGCCCTGTTCTAACTTGTAGTCGGAATAGTTTTGAGCTATCTTTTCAACGGTTCCGTCCTTAAACATTTCATCTAAAGTCTTTTGGACTGCATCCCTCAATTCAGTATTTCCGTTCTTAAATCCAATTCCGTACTTTTCATCGGAGACGTTTTCAGATAATATCTTGCAATTTAAATGTAAAATAAATAATAAAAAGAGAAAATAAGTTTTTAAAATTATTTTAGATAGTTTTCAACGAGATTACGTGTTTCGTTAAGTGATTCCATAGGTATTCCTTTAGGCATTTGACCGAGTTCTCCGTCAACGTCCTTGAGGATATTCCCGTTCATTCCTAAAAACATTCCTTCACTAACGATGTCGCTGAATGATTGTGGTGGTAGTAAGGAGACTCCAACTTTATTTTCATCTTTAACGTTCATGTCGTTGGTTACTACAGTTATTGCACGTTTTCCTAAATTCACATTACAGAGCATGAGTTTGTCATTTTTTGGGTGTGTTGTAACGCTCATCACTTCACCGACCTTGATGTCGACCCCCATGATTGGATCATTGATTGGACCTAATGCCAACCTGTCTTTTAAGCCGATGATTGTATCGAGGAAAAACCTTACTTTTGCAATGTTTTCCTGTGTTTTTTCCCTGTCTTCTTTTGGAGCGTTGCTTAGGAATTTCTTGTTCCAGTCATCTCCGCCCAAATATTCAATAATCTTTAATGCTTTTTGTTTTAAAGCTTCAACATCTGGAGAGTTTACCAATTCATCTCCTTCGAGGTAAGAGTAAATCAATGATTGGAAATCACTGTTCATTTGCTTTCCAAGGTCAATGGCTTGTTTTTTATTCCAGCTTCCTCTAAATGAGGCTGTTGGAATGAGATTTAAATAGTTCTCTCTTGCCTTGCTTGCTACTAAAATTCTATAATCTTTTGTTGTATCCCACAATTTAAAGTCTCCTTGTAATCTAAATTATATTTTAATTGTTAAATTTAATAAGTTTTTTGTAAAATAAGACGTCTTTAACTTTTAAAAACAAAAACTATTTATATTAACAATTAAATAAAATAATACATATTTATTTAATTATTATTTTATATTGTGGTGTAAACATGGTAGAAGTTTCAAAATTACGCAGTTTAGATATTTATACCAACACTGGACATTATGTTGGTCGTGTAGAAGATGTTATATTAAATATTAGATTAGGAACTATTTCAAAATTACAAGTTAGAGCTATTGAACAAGAAAGAAGACCTACAGGATCATTAGTTAATCAAATTTTTGGAAGCATTCGTGGTGAATCCCCAGAAGAACATGAAATGAGATCATTCCAAAACGATTTATTAACAGTGGACTTCGATAAAGTTCAAGCTATTGGAGACATCATGTTAATCAACCCTAGGGACATGAAAAAAATTAACCCTGAACCACAAATCCCTGAGGCTGCTGCTCCAAAACAACCTGAAACTCAACCACAAAATGAAACTCAAGTTCAATTCGACTAAAAGATTAGAAATAATCTTTTAAATTCTTTTTTTTATTTTATATTTTATTTAGAAAATTTGCTCTAAGTGATAATATGAAAGTAGGTATTATAGGATGTGGAGCTATTGCTAATATTATTACAACAAGCGTAGTTCCAGAGGATAACGGTATTGATATTGCATACTTTTTCGATAAGGATATCGAAAGGGCTGAAAATTTAGCAAGCTTTGCAGGTGGTGTAGCTGCACTTGACTTTGACGACATGGTGGATAATGTTGATTTGGTCTTGGAATGTGCTTCACCGGCTTCAGTAAAAGAATTTGCACCAAAAATCCTTAAAAAAGGTAAGAACATGATTGTCATGAGTATTGGTGCATTTATGGACATGGACTTTTATAATGAAGTTTTAAAAATGGCTGAAGAGAATAATGCCAAAATACACCTGCCGTCAGGTGCAGTTGTGGGTTTGGATGGAATCAAGGCTGTTGCCAAATTCGGTCTTAAAGAGGTAAATCTTGTGACTCGTAAGTCTCCAAAGTCCCTTGGAAAGGACATTAACACTGAAGAAGTATTATTCGAGGGTAAGGCTTCAGAGGCAGTAAAAGAATTTCCATTAAACATTAATGTTGCAGCTACAATCAGTATGGCATGTGGCAGGGACATTGATGTTAAAATTATCGTGGACCCTAAAGTCGACAGAAATGTTCATGAAATCACCGCAAAAGGGGATTTCGGCGAGTTTAAAACAACTACCATGAACTATCCTTGTGCGGCCAATCCGAAAACAAGTATGCTGGCAGCATTGTCCGCTATCAGATTGCTTAAAAGTTTCAATGAAACTATAAGTGTGGGAATGTAATAATGAAAGATTTTGAAGTTTATTCATCTCTAAAAGTTCCAAAAAACTCTAAGATTATTGTCCGCCTAGATGGCAGAAGCTTTCATAAGCTGGCCCGTGATTTAAATCTGGTAAAACCATATGATGAGAACTTCTATAAGGTCATCTCTGAAGTTTGCCGAGATTTATTTGAAGAGTTTTCAGCGGAGTTCGTTTATACTTTTTCAGATGAAATAAGCTTGCTTTTAGATAAAATTCCATTCGATGGTAGAGTTGAAAAAATAAATTCCGTAATAGCTAGTTTCACTGCAAGTTCCTTTGTAATGCATTATGATACTCAATTTAAGAAACCTCCCGCTTTTGATTCAAGAATTATTCCAATCAATGATGGTGATATTCTCGATTATTTCAGGTGGAGGCAGGATGAGTCATGGAGAAATTGCGTTAACTCACATGGGATTTCATACCTCAAAACCAAGTATTCAAATGCAGAAGCAAACGATAAAATAAATGGCATGAATTTAAGTGACATTCATGAATTCTTGTTCGAAAATGGCATTAACTTAAATGATGTTGAAACTTATAAAAAACGGGGAATAGCAGTATACAGGAAAAATAAAAAAGTAGTTGGTTTCAATAAAAAAGAAAATAAAAACCAGACTTCATATAGAAGTTTTGTTTACACAGACTGGGAACTTCCAATATTCAGTGAAAAATTCTTTAAAGATATTCAGGTGATCAAATGAGCTTTATTTCAAAATTATTTAAAAATGATGATGAGGAGTTTAATGAAGTTCGTGTTGATAGGGAAGTTCTTGAATCAGTGATTTATTATTCAAAACAGGCATATCCAAACGAATTTTTAGCATTTTTTGACGGTAAAATCATTGATAAGATATTGTATATCACAAGTTTGATTTTTGTTCCCGGAGAGACATGTGAAACCGGAGCTGTCGTTCATACTGAAATGATTCCAATGAATACAAAATACTGGGGGTCAGTTCACTCTCACCCCGGACCAAGTGCAATGCCTTCAGGAGCAGATTTGAAGACATTTTCCAAAAACGGATATTTTCATATGATCGTATGTCTTCCATACAGTTTGGAAACATTTAAATCATACGACAGGTATGGTGAGCATATGGATTATACAATCGGTGATTATAGTTATTTGGTTGATGATAATCCTGATGAATTCTTTGATGAAAGTGATGTTTTAACAGAAAATGACGAATTCAAGCCGGGATTTTTTGATGAAGATGATGATGAATTTTTCCAAAGCCTTGATGAGGAGCGAAAAGACCATTATGCCGAATACGAAAAGCAAAATCAAATGGAAATAATGTCCAATACCAGATTGCCAAATCAAGTAATAAAAATAGAGCTTAATGTTGATGGCAGCGTTAAGAAAATATCAAAAGAATTCAAGGATTAATTCTTTCTTTTTTTTTAAATTAATGGTTGAAAAAAATAAAAAATAAAAAACAATATGGTGAAAATTGTTTTTTATAATTCTAATCCGTTAGCTTCGTAGACATTGTCTAAAGCTTGGATTTCTTTAATAACATCTTTTGGAATTTCTTTGTCTAAAGTTAGAACCATGATAGCTCTTCCGCCTTTTTCATCTCTTCCAACTTGCA